>JAWWPH010000029.1:0-3025 GCA_033850875.1 Nocardioidaceae bacterium
CCATCACGGCCACGGCGTTCGGCATGCCTTTGGCCGTCAAGGTGGTGCCGTCGACGGGGTCGACCGCGACATCGCACTTCGGCCCCGTGCCGTCCCCGACGCGTTCGCCGTTGTACAACATCGGGGCGTTGTCCTTCTCGCCCTCACCGATGACCACGACGCCGTCCATCTGGACCGTGCCGATGAGCGCGCGCATGGCGTCGACCGCGACGCCGTCGGCACCCTCCTTGTCACCGCGGCCGACCCAGCGGCCCGCTGCGAGCGCGCCGGCTTCGGTCACGCGGACGAGCTCCAGGGCCAGGTCACGCCCCGGAGCGTCGGACGGGGCATCGGACTCCAGGTCGAACGGAACCTCTGGTTGGTCATTCGTCATGGCGAGACTCCCCTGCTGTCGACGTTGTGGGCGATGCTAGACCACCGGCTCCGCGTGGGGCCGGTACGTGCAGGAGCAGGTCGGGGACCGGTTTGGGGCGGGCAGGACAATGGACGGGTGAGCGAAAGCAGGAGCGGCTACCGCCAGAGCGTGAGCGGTCTGGTCGGCGCCGTTGTGATGTCGCTGCTCCTGATCGCGGCGATCTGGCTGCTGAGCCGCTTCCAGAACCACGACCCTGTCAGCCCCACGCCTACGGTGAACTACTCCGCGCCGCTCGCGCAGGCGCGGGCAGAGGCCCCGTTCAAGGTCCTCGCCCCGCACCCGGTACCGCCCGGTTGGCGGGCGACGAGCGCTCGCTGGGAGGGCACCGGGCCGGCCGTGTCCTGGCACCTGGGCCTGCTGACGGCCAAGGGCAGCGACGCCGAGTACGTCGGCCTGGACCAGAGCAACGACGTCCCGCAGGAGTTCATCGCGGCGACGACGACCGCTGACGAGCCCGGCCCCCGCGTCACCATCGGCGGGGTGGTGTGGAAGACGCTGACGTCGGCGGACGGGCACGAGACCGCTCTTGTGCGGGAGCAGCCCAAAGTGACGACCGTCGTCAGCGGGACAGCCAGCAAAGCGGTACTCGAGGGGTACGTGGCGTCGCTGTCAACGGGGTGACGACCGCGCCGGTCGGCTTGCAATCGGGTGGTGAGAACGCGTTCACGGGGCTACTCGCCTGATGAGCCGTCCGTCTCGGCCTGGGCAGGGTCACTCTCGTGCATGACCGCATCGAGTCGTGCGCGGGCACCGTCGAGCCAGCGCTGACAGACCCGCGCCAGCTCCTCACCGCGCTCCCACAACGCGATCGACTCCTGTAACGAGGTGCCGCCGGTCTCCAGCTTCTGAACGACCGCGATCAGCTCGTCTCGGGCGTCTTCGTACGACGGGTCGTCAGCCATGGGTGCCCTCCTGCTCCGGAGTACGAGCGTCGTCGACGGTGGCAGTGAGACGTCCTCGCGCGAGCCTCGCCTGCACCGTCTCGCCGGGCGTCACGAGGGCTGCGTCGGTCAGCACGGCACCGTCGGGTCGTGAGACGACGGCGTACCCCCGCTCGAGCGTGGCGAGCGGTGACAGCCCTCGGACCCGCGCCAGGCGGTGCTCGAGGTCGTCGCCGGCGCGCACGAGCCGGTGGTGAAGGCTGCGGCGCGAGCGCGCTGTCAGCTCTGCCACCAGGGCACTTTGCTGGTCGAAGAGCCGATGCGGCTGGGCGAGCGCCGGGCGAGCCCGCAGGCCGACCAGGCCGGACCGCTCACGCTCGAGGAGCCTGTGCAGGACGGTGCGGGACCGCCCGCGCATCTCGACCACCCTGGCCGTCTCCTCGGTGACGTCGGGAACGACGCACTTGGCTGCATCGGTGGGCGTCGACGCCCTGAGGTCGGCGACCAGGTCGAGCAAGGGCTGGTCCTCTTCGTGCCCGACCGCGCTGACCACGGGGGTGGTGGCCGCCGCCACGGCGCGGACCAGCCCCTCGTCGGAGAAGGGCAGCAGGTCCTCGAGGGCGCCACCGCCTCTCGCGATGATGATCACGTCGACGAGCGGGTCGCGATCGAGCAGCCGCAGCGCCTCGATGACCTGCCGGGCCGAGTCGTGGCCCTGTACGAGGGCGTGCTCGACGCGGAACTCAACGCCCGGCCAGCGACGGCGGGCGTTGTCGACGACGTCGCGCTCCGCGGCCGACTCCCGGCCCACGATCAGCCCGATGCGCTGCGGAAGGAACGGAAGGCGACGCTTACGGGCTGCTTCGAACAAGCCCTCGGCCGCGAGCAGGCGACGGCGCTGCTCGAGTCTCGCCAGCAGCTCTCCCACTCCGACGGCCCGGATCTCCCGAGCGACGAGGGACAGCGAGCCGCGCGGCACGTAGTACTGGAACTTCGCGAAGACCACGACCCGGGCACCTTCGGTCACGGGGGACGCGAGGCTGTCGAACGCGGAACGGGGGCAGGTCACCTGCACCGACACCTCCGCCAGCGGGTCGCGAAGCGTCAAGAACACGGTGGCCGTCTGCGGACGGCGGGTCAACTGCGCGATCTGGCCCTCGACCCAGATGGCGCCCAGCCGGTTGACGTAGCCCGTCATCGCATTGGCGACGACCCGCACAGGTGCCGGATGCTCGAAGCTGGTGTCCAGGGCCACGAGCACGAGGCTAGTGGTTTGCGGCGACACCTACGATGGATCCATGCCTGCGCCCGAGCTGGAACGTCCTGCGGTCACCGACCTGGGGATGCCCGTCGTGGCCGACCGCTCGGTGCTGCTCGCGGCTCCTCGCGGCTATTGCGCCGGCGTGGACAGGGCGGTCATCACGGTTGAGCAGGCGCTGGACCTGTATGGCGCTCCCGTCTACGTGCGCAAGCAGATCGTCCACAACGTGCACGTGGTACACGATCTCCAGGAGCGCGGGGCGATCTTCGTGGACGAGCTCGACGAGGTCCCCGAGGGCTCGACCGTCGTCTTCTCGGCACATGGCGTGTCACCCGCCGTCCACAGGCAGGCACGGGAGCGGAGCCTGAGGACCATCGACGCGACGTGTCCGCTCGTCACGAAGGTGCACCAGGAGGCCAAGCGCTTCGCGGCCGACGACTACGACATCTTGCTGATCGGCCATGACGG
>JAWWPH010000072.1:0-3629 GCA_033850875.1 Nocardioidaceae bacterium
GTCTTCACACCACACAAGCAGCTCTTGCGGACGGTAGACGTGGCCAGGTGATCGGCGCCCGTCCCAGTGCCGTTGCAGCCGCGGAGGAAGCTGCGCGCGAAAGCAGCTGCGGTCCTGTCGCGGTCGCGGTTGCTGAACCACACGAGCATGCCGTCGTCGTCGAGGGAGGCGGTGACCAACGGGTGCGCCCTTCCTGGATGCGCTCCTGCCCAGGCAGCCTACTGGTGGGTCAACCCCCTGTCGACGGTGTCCAGGAGGAGGCCGAGCGGCGCTTCACGCAGGTCGGGCGGCGTCCCCCGCAGCGGTCCGTGAAGGTGCAGCATCGCGAAGCCGTGCACAGCCGCCCAGCAGACGACGTCGGCTCCCTGACGCCGCTTCTCCGTGAGCTCGCCGGCTGCCACGAGCTCGTCGAGGACGCGTCCGAGGACGCCGTAAGGGCCGCCCTTCGACGGCTCCGGCGCCATCGGGCGGGGCTCGTCAGCCGCGAAGGCCACCTCGAACAGGCCCGGCTCGGCCAGGGCGAAGGTCACGTAGGCGACTCCGACTTCTCGGAGGCGACGTCGCGCAACGGTTCCGGGGTCGCCACCGGTCACCGTGGCGATCCGGCTCAGCATCGCTTCCTCGAGCCGGTCCATGGCCAGCGCGGCGACCGCGTCGAGCAGTTCCTGGCGGTCGGTGAAGTGCCGGTAGGCGGCATTGTGTGACACCCCGGTCCGTCTGGCGACCTCGCGCAGCACTACCCCGTTGGGGCCCGTGGCACGGGCGAGGTCGGCGGCAGCCTCGACCAGCGCCATCCTCAGGTTGCCGTGATGGTACGTGCTCACAACCGCCATTCTAGTGGGATGTTGACAGCGGGAACATCGTCGTGGTCAACTTGATGTTGTCACCGTCCACATGACCTCAGGACTCCTCATGAGAAGCAAGCTCGCGATCCTCCTCACCGTCTGCGCGGCCGTCCTGGCCATCAACCTCGACACCACCATCGTCAACGTCGCCCTCCCGAGCATCTCCGGCGAGCTCGACGCCGGCACTCGCCAGCTCCAGTGGGTCGTCGACGGTTACAACCTCGCCTTCGCCGCCTTGGTGCTCGCCGCTGGCGGCCTGTCGGACCGGTACGGACGACGGCCGGCACTGATCGTCGGGCTGCTGGGGTTCGCCATTGCCAGCGCCGCCGGCGCCCTTGCCACCTCCGCAGGTACCCTCGTCGTCGCCCGAGTGGCCATGGGCGCCTGTGCAGCGTTGATCTTTCCCACCACGCTGTCGATCATCAGCAACACCTTCCGCGACCGCAGGGAACGGGCGGCCGCGCTCGGCGTCTGGGGAGCCGTGGTCGGGATAGGCGTCGCCGCCGGGCCGGTGACGGGCGGGCTGCTGCTCGAGCACTTCTACTGGGGCAGTGTGTTCTGGGCGCTCGTTCCACTGGCGCTGCTGGCCGCTGTGGCCGCCTACCTCGTCGTGCCCGAGTCGCGGGACCCTCAGGTGGCCCGCCTGGACCGGACCGGTCTGGCGCTGTCCGTGGCCATGCTGAGCTGCCTGACCTGGACGATCATCGAGGCTCCCGGACGGGGCTGGCGGTCGCCGGAGACCGTCGGCGGGTTCGCCGTGAGCGTCGCCCTGCTCGCGGTGTTCGTCAGCGTAGAGCGTCGCGTCGCGTCCCCGATGCTCGACGTGTCCCTGTTCCGGGACCCCCGCTTCAGCGCCGCCAGTGGGGCCGTCACGGTCACCTTCTTCGCCCTCTTCGGGTTCATCTTCTTGATCACGCAGTACTTCCAGTTCATCCGCGGCTACGGTCCGCTGTCCACGGGTGCGCGCATCCTGCCGGTGGCGTTGAGCATCGCGGTGGCCTCCGTCCTCGGCGCCCGCTTCGCACCGCGGATCGGCACGAAGGCGGTCGTCTCGACCGGTCTGGTGGCATTCGGGTCGGCATTCCTCTGGATCTCCACAGTGGCCGTCGACTCGCCGTACGCCACCGTGATCGTGCCGCAGATGATCCTGATGGGGCTAGGCATGGGGCTGATCTCCACGCCGGCGACCGAGTCGATCCTGCTGGTACTGCCGCCGGCGCGCGCCGGTGTCGGCTCCGCCGTCAACGACGCAACCCGCGAGCTCGGTGGCACCCTCGGGGTCGCCGTTGTCGGATCGGTCTTCGCGTCCGTGTACGCGGGACGGCTCGCCGACGGCATGTTCCACTCGCAGCCGTCGGCGGTCCTGGCCAGGGCTCAGGACTCCGTGGGAACAGCCCAGCGCGTCAGTGCCGGGTCACCGCGGCTGACGGCAGCCTTGCAGGACGCGTTCCTGGCGGGCTTGAGCACGTCGTGCGTCGTCATCGGCGTGCTGTGCCTGACCGGCGCCGTGGCCGCCTACCTGACGTTGCCCGGTCGGCGAGCCGCCGTCGACCTGCCGACTCCCGCACCTTCGATGACCTGAGCGGCCAGCAACGGGGCCGGGAGGCGGGCGTCCAGGACGGTGGCCCCGACCGCCCTCATTTCGCGCTCGAACACAGGCAGGCCTTCGAGAATCGGCTTCCACATGGCCGGGTCCCGGTCGCCGCTGGCCGCCAGCCGATCTCTTTGCGTCCTCAGATCCAACGACAGCAGGAAGACGCGATCGAAGAGGTCCAACATGTCACGCTGGTTCATCGCGATCCCGCAGACGAACAGCGGCTTTGCTTTCGCGTGACGCTGGATGACCATCTCCAGCCGACTCCGGTCCCACATCCAGCGGCGTCCGGCCGGGCCGCTCTCCCACCCTGCGATCTCGAGGTCAGCATCGACGGCGGTGAACCCGAGCCGGGTCAACTCGGTGACCATCGTGGTCTTACCGGATCCAGGGTTACCGGTGACCAGAACAGTGAGTCGGGCAGCGAGCTTCTTCGCCATCTCTAGCGCCCCGTCCTTGCTTGCCAGCACCGATCCGCGCGACGCGCACTCACGCCCCACACCCTAGAACCGCGACGCAGTGCATCGGCCGAACGTCCACTCGCGGCGCAGAGGCTGAGCCGGCTCCGCCGTGGGTCCGGGGCGCTCGACACGAGGGCAGTCAACTCGCCGCCGGTGACAAATCATGCCAAGAGGTCAACGATTGCTCTGCAGTACTCTCCGACGACTGAAGGTGGCCCAGTGCTCTTCCACATCACGCAGGTCCATACCCCTGAGTCCTGCCCTCGGGACGAGGGTGGGTCCAACTCGCTCTTCGACCACACCGTGCCCGGGGTTCGCCTGGTCGGGCGCTACGGTGCGAACGCCCAGCACACGCTCTTCCTGGTCGTCGAAGCCGATGACGTGAACGCACTCCATAGGTTCCTGTGGCCCGGCTTCAAGAGGTGCTCGAGCACCATCACTCCGGTGAGCGAGGTCCCCGTCCCGAAGGACTGAGGCTCCCGGGGCCGACCCGGACGACAAGAGGTCGCCGGTACCACTGAGGTGAACCTGCGGGTGCATGCCCGGCTGGAGGAGGGCTCGGGGGCGCGGCGGGCCACGCACGGGAATCCTGACCCTGTTCCCAATGACGGATAACTGTTCATGTTGCTCCGCGCCGAGGACAGATCCTGCCGTTGATCAGAGGCGTGCTATCACCGACGATTCCCGGACCGGCAGCAGATGACGTCACCTTGTCGACCGGACACCGCA
>JAWWPH010000078.1:0-7393 GCA_033850875.1 Nocardioidaceae bacterium
CTGCCGGTCGCCGTGTATTCGCTGAGGCCGGAGCCAGCGAGGTAGCCACGGGCCACGCACTCGACCGGGAACATCTCGAGCCGCTCGCAGATGACCGCGCGACCGGCGACCTGGGCTGGGACGTCGGCGGAGAGGACGTGGTTGGGCATCAGGTCGCGGAGCCGCTCGAACCACCACAACGACATCCGGGTGAGGATCTCACCCTTGTCGGGGATGCTCGGCTTCAGCACGAAGTCAAAGGCGGAGATGCGATCGGATGCCACCATGAGCAACCGCCCGTCGTCGAGCTCGTAGAGGTCGCGAACCTTCCCCGAGTGGAGGTGCCGTGCTCCTGCGATGTCGTCGGCCATAGGTACATGGTGACCTACACCGCCGACAGTGGAGCCGGGGATCGGGGCCCGTCCTGCGGGTCGTGACCTGGCAGGGGAGGATGGCACCGTGACGGACGCTGTCGTGATCGGTTCCGGCCCCAACGGGCTCGTCGCTGCCAACCTGCTCGCCGACGCCGGCTGGTCGGTGACCGTGCTCGAGGCGCAGCAGACGCTAGGCGGGGCGGTGCGCACCGACACCGACGTGTACGAGGGCTTCCGCCACGACACGTTCAGCGCGTTCTACCCGCTCGCGGCCGCCTCGGCGACCATCCAGTCCCTGCACCTGGAGGACCACGGCCTCAGCTGGGTGCACGCCCCCGCTGTGCTCGGCAACCCGCTTCCCAGCGGAGGCTGGGCGGTGATCTACCGCGATCCCGAGAGGACCGCTGCGACTCTGGACGCGCTGCAGCCCGGCGACGGAGAGGCATGGCTGCGGCTGTACGGCATGTGGAAAGGGTTCGGGGACGACCTGATCGGGGCGCTGCTGACACCGTTCCCGCCGGTACGGCGCGGCGTCCGCCTCGCGTTCAGCCTGCCGCGTGCCGGTGGGCTGTCCGCGTACGCGTTCCTGCTGATGTCGGTACGGCGGCTGGGCCGGCGCTTCTTCACCGGGGAGGGGCCGAAGCTGCTCCTCGCCGGGAACGCCCTGCACGCCGACTTCGCTCCCCGCAACGCGGGCTCGGGGATCTTCGGACTGATCATGTCGATGCTCGCCCAGACGGTCGGCTTCCCCGTCCCCCGGGGCGGTGCCGGCGAGCTCATCACCGCACTCGCCCGCAGGCTGGAGTCGCTCGGCGGCACGATCGTCACCGGGGCGGAGGCGACCTCGGTCGTCGTCCGCGACGGCCGGGCCGTGGCCGTACGGACCGCACGGGGCGACGAGATCTCCGCCGACCGTGCCGTGGTCGCGGACGTGTCGGCCCCTGCGCTGTACGGCGGACTGGTACGCCTCGACGACCTCCCGGCACGGACCCGCTGGGGCATCCGGCGGTTCAAGTGGGACCCCTCGACGATCAAGGTGGACTGGGCGCTGTCGTCACCCGTGCCCTGGGAGCCCGGTCCGCCCGACGCGCCGGGGACCGTGCACATCGCCCATTCCGTCGACGAGCTGGGCGCGTTCGCCGCGCAGATCAAAGGCCACACGGTACCCGCGGCCCCGCTCCTGCTGACGGGTCAGATGACGGCGACGGACCCGACCCGTTCCCCGGCCGGAACCGAGTCGCTCTGGGCGTACACGCACGTACCCCAGCAGACCCGGTCCGACGCCGGCGGGGCCGGCATCAGGGGGGTCTGGGACGGATCCGACCTCGAGCGGATGGCCGACCGGATGCAGGCCCGCATCGAGCGCTTCGCCCCCGACTTCGCGAGCCGCATCCTGGGCCGGCGGGCGATGGGGCCGCGCGAGTTCGAGGCGCACGATGCCAACCTCCACGGCGGCGCGATCAACGGCGGTACGGCCGCACTGCGACAGGAGCTCGTACTGCGGCCGGTCCCCGGCATGGGACGCGCCGAGACTCCGATCAAGGGGCTGTTCCTCGGGTCGGCGTCCGCGCATCCGGGCGGTGGCGTCCACGGCGCACCCGGGGCCAACGCCGCCAGGGCGGCCCTCGCCCACTCCGACCCCTCGGCGCGGGCCCGCCGCCGGTAGTCGTCCCCTTACCTTGCGACGGCGTTTCGCCAGCGAGGATCGGAGTGTCGGGTAGCCGGAACCGCGTGAGAGTGTGACGCTGCGTCAATTCGCCACGTACAGCGCGGTGCCCGTGAGACCGGGGCGTTCCAACGCATCGAGTAGGGCGGTCGCCAGGTCTGCGAAGGTGAGGCTGCGCGCGCCCCTGATCGGGCTGAGTGCCATGCGGTAGGCGCCGGTTGCCGGCTTGTCGAGGAGCCGTGGGGGACGGAGCGCGACCCACGGGATCTCGCTGCTTCTGAGCGTGGCTTCCATCAGCCGCATGTCCCGATACGTGGCACCGAAGAAGCGCTCGAGGATCGGCATCACGACCCGCCGTTCCATGAACGGCTGCTCCTCCCGCGGTCCCGCGGGTGCTGCAGACGTGACAACGAGTCGCCCGATGTCATTGCCGGACATCGCGGCGAGGATGTTCCGCACGCCTTGTGAGTACGTGACGGTCGGCTCACGGGAGGTACCGATGCCGAGCGTCGACACGACGGCCTCGGCCCCCGCGAGGGCTTTGACCAGGCCTTCGTCGTCGAGAACGTCTACGGCCCGCTCTTCGACCGCGCTACCTCCCACAGTGGACGCGGCCGGACGGCGGGCGAGTGCCAGGACGTCATACCCCCTGGCGACAGCCTGTGTGACGACATGGCCTCCGGTGTGGCCAGTGGCTCCGACGACAGCCAGTATCATGCTGCTCCTTTGTCATGTGATGTGATTATCACCCTACATGACAATCACTGGGCTGGCTACAGTAGTGCGATGACTGCACCGGAGCCGACCCGCTACGCGGGCTCGCTGGCATTCCTGCTGTCGCAGGTGGGGGCCCATTGCGCCCACGTCTTCGCCGAGCGCCTGAGGCCCCTGGGTGTGACGCCGCGCGCCTTCGGCCTCATGAGTAACCTCGCCAACGGCGGAAACCACACGCAGCAGTCTCTGGCCGACCTCCTCGGCATCCACCGCAACATCATGGTCGGACTCGTCGACGCCCTTGAACGCGTCGGCTGGGTCCGCCGCGAGCGCAGCCAACGGGACCGGCGGGCATTCGAGATCCGACTGACTCCGGCGGGGTCGAAGATCGTCACCCAAGTGAACGAGCTCGTCGACGACATCGACGAGGAAATCGCCGCAGGGCTATCGGGCGCGGAACGTCAAGCCCTGGCGAGCCTGCTGGTCACTCTCGCGCAGCGAGCGAGCCTCGTTCCGGGCGTGCATCCCCATCTGAGGGGGCTCACACCCTAGCCGTCCCGGGCGGCGACCAGGCCCTTGCTCAGGGTCAGAGGATCGACCCGGGCCGGTACCGCGCGGCCTCGGGGTCGGCGGCGACGAGCTGCTCCACGCGCCGCACCACCTCGTCGACCTGCCGCACCGCCGCACCGGTGAACGACAGCGGCTCCGCCACCAGCGCGGTGAGGTCGGACGCAGAGAGCCCGAGCCTGTCGTCGCCCGCGAGCCGGTCGAGGAGGTCGTTGCGCTCCGAGCCCTTCTCGCGCATCTGCAGCGCAACCGTCACCGCGTGCTCGCGAATGACCTCGTGGGCGACCTCCCGGCCGATCCCGCGCCGCACGGCCGCGGTCAGCACCTTCGTGGTGGTCAGGAAGGGCAGGTAACGATCGAGCTCGCGCTGGACGACCGCGGGGAACACGCCGAACTCGTCGAGCACGGTCAGGAACGTCTCGAAGAGCCCGTCCGCCGCGAAGAACGCATCGGGGATCGCGACCCGTCGCACCACGCTGCACGACACGTCGCCCTCGTTCCACTGGGTGCCGCTCAGCTCTCCGACCATCGACAGGTACCCGCGCAGGACCACGGCGAGCCCGTTGACCCGCTCGCACGAACGCGTGTTCATCTTGTGCGGCATCGCGCTCGAGCCGACCTGCCCTGGCTGGAAGCCCTCGGTCACCAGCTCCGCGCCCGCCATCAGCCGGATGGTGGTCGCGAGACTCCCCGGCCCGGCCACGGCCTGGACCAACGCCGACACGACGTCGAAGTCGAGTGAGCGCGGGTACACCTGACCGACGCTGGTCAGGACCCTCGCGAAGCCGAGATGCCCCGCGACCTGATGCTCCAGCCGGTCGAGCTTGGCCGGGTCTGCGCCGAGAAGGTCGAGCTGGTCCTGCGAGGTTCCGACGGGGCCCTTGATCCCTCGCAACGGGTAGCGCTCGGCCAGGTCCTCGAGGCGCTCGAGCGCCACCATGACCTCATCGGCCGCCGACGCGAACCGCTTGCCGAGCGTCGTCGCCTGCGCGGCGACGTTGTGCGTACGCCCGGTGATCACGAGCTCCCGGTAGGTGGCGGCGAGCTCCCCGAGCCGCGCCGCGGTCGCGATCATCCGCGTTCGGACCTCGCCCAGGGATGCCCGGATCTGCATCTGCTCGACGTTCTCGGTCAGGTCGCGGCTGGTCATCGCCTTGTGGATGTGCTCGTATCCGGCCAGGGCGCAGAACTCGTCGATACGCGCCTTGACGTCGTGGCGCGTGCGCCGTTCACGGGCGGCGATCGATGCGAGGTCGACGCTCTCGGCCACCGCCTCGTACGCCTCGATGACGCCGTCGGGGATGTCGACACCCAGATCGCGCTGCGCCCGCATCACGGCGATCCAGAGCCGACGCTCGGCCACGACCTTGTGCTCGGGACTCCAGATGCGCTGCATCGCGGCCGACGCGTAGCGCGAGGCGAGGACGTCCGGGATCACGGTCACCGATCAAGTATCCCGCAGCCCTGCAGCGGAGCCCCCGAGAGCGGCGATGTCGGTACGGAACTGCGCGCCGGCGAAGTCGATCCGTGCCACCCCGGCGTACGCCCGCGCCCGCGCGTCGGCCAGCGTGTCGGCGGTAGCCGTGACGGCGAGCACCCGGCCGCCGTCGGTCACCAGCTCAGCCGAGGGACCGGGGGCTCGTGACGTGCCCGCGTGCAGCACCTGTACCCCGGGCACAGCCTCCGCGTCCGCGACACCGGAGATCACGTCTGCCTTGCGTGGCGTACCGGGGTAGCCGGCGGCGGCCATCACCACGGACACGGCGGCACCGCTGCGCCACCGCAGCGGCCCGACGTCGTCCAGGCGCCCGATCGATGCCGCGTACAGCACCTCGCCGAGCGGGCTGTCGAGCAGCTGCAGCAGCGGCTGCGTCTCCGGGTCCCCGAAGCGCGCGTTGAACTCGATCACCTTGAGTCCCGAGCCCGTCAGTGCCAGCCCGGCGTACAGCAGGCCCACGAAGGGCAGCCCGCGCCGGGCGAGCTCGGCGACCGTCGGCTGCAGCACCGTCTCGTGCACCTCGTCGACCAGGCCCGCCGGCGCCCACGGAAGCGGTGTGTAGGCGCCCATCCCGCCGGTGTTGGGACCGTGGTCGCCGTCGCCGAGCCGCTTGAAGTCCTGCGCCGGCTGCATCGCCAGGGCGGTGCGGCCGTCGCAGACGGCGAAGAGGGACACCTCCGGCCCGTCGAGGTACTCCTCGACGACCACGCGCCCACAGGCGGCGGCATGGGCGAGCGCCGACTCCCGGTCGCCCGTGACGACGACCCCCTTGCCCGCGGCGAGCCCGTCGTCCTTCACGACGTACGGCGCCCCGAACCGCGCCAGTGCGGACGCCGCCTCTGCAGGCGTCTCGCACACCGCCGAGCGCGCCGTAGGCACGCCGGCGGCCGCCATCACCTGCTTGGCGAAGGCCTTCGACCCCTCGATCGCGGCAGGGCCACGCCCCGGTCCGAACGTCGCGATCCCCGCTGAGCGGAGCGCGTCGCCCACTCCGGCCACCAGCGGCGCCTCGGGACCGATGACGACCAGGTCGGCCGCAAGCTGCTGCGCGAGCCGCAGCACGCCGACGGTGTCCAGCGGGTCGACCGCGTGCCGCTCGGCGACCGCGGCGATACCAGGGTTGCCCGGGGCCACGTGCACCTGCTCCACGGACGGGTCGCGGGTCAGGGCCGCAGCCAGCGCGTGCTCACGGCCGCCGCCGCCCAGGACGAGGACCTTCACGCGCGACCTCCCATCCCGGTCAGTCAGTCTGCAAGCAGGTCGTGCACGACTACGCTCTCGTCGCGTCCGGGCCCGACCCCGATGGTGGAGATCCTCGCACCCGACATCGCCTCGACCGCCTGCACATAGCTGCGCGCGTTCGCCGGCAGGTCGTCCAGCGTCCGGGCGCCGGAGATGTCCTCCCACCAGCCGGGGAACTGCTCGTACACCGGCTTCGCATGGTGGAAGTCCGTCTGGTTGACCGGCATCTCGTCGTGGCGCGTGCCGTCGACGTCGTAGGCGACGCAGACCGGCACGTGCTCGAGGCCGGTGAGCACGTCGAGCTTCGTCAGCACGAAGTCGGTGACCCCGTTCACCCGAGCCGCGTACCGGGCGATCACCGCGTCGAACCATCCGCATCGACGCGGGCGCCCGGTCGTCGTGCCGTACTCGGCACCGGTCTTGCGCAGGAACTCACCGCTGTCGTCGAGCAGCTCCGTCGGGAACGGGCCCTCCCCCACCCGGGTCGTGTAGGCCTTCACGATTCCGACGACGCGTTCGATCCGCGTCGGTGGGATGCCCGAACCCGTACACGCACCCCCGGCCGTCGCGGACGAGGAGGTGACGAAGGGGTACGTGCCATGGTCGACGTCGAGCAGCGTCGCCTGGCCCGCCTCCAGGAGGACGGTCTCGCCGCGGTCGAGTGACTCGTTGAGCAACAGGCCCGTGTCGGCGACCATCGGCCGCAGCCGGTCGCGCCTCGACAGCAGCTCATCGAGGATCTCGTCGACCGAGATCGCCCTGCGGTTGTACACCTTGGTCAGCAGCTGGTTCTTGATGTCGAGGGCACCCTCGACCTTCTGGCGGAGGATCTTCTCGTCGAAGATGTCCTGCACCCGGACGCCGATGCGGTTCATCTTGTCGGCGTAGGTCGGGCCGATCCCCCGGCCGGTCGTCCCGATCCTGCTGGAGCCGAGGAAGCGCTCGGCGACCTTGTCGAGCGTGCGGTGGTACTCGGCGATGACATGCGCATTGGCGCTGACCACGAGCCGGGACGTGTCGACGCCCCGCGTCTCCAGCGCGTCGATCTCCTCGAAGAGGACCGGCAGGTCGACGACGACGCCGTTGCCGATCACGGGCACACAGCCGGGGGTGAGGATGCCGCTGGGAAGCAGGTGCAGGGCGTACTTCTCGTCGCCGATAACGACGGTGTGGCCCGCGTTGTTGCCGCCGTTGAACTTGACGACGTAGTCGACGCGACTGCCGAGCACATCGGTGGCCTTGCCCTTGCCCTCGTCGCCCCACTGGGCGCCGACGATCACGATCGCGGGCATCCGCGCCCCTTCCGAAGCTGTCGACGACGCAGCGGCGAGAGTAGATGCTAGCGGACCCGCG
>JAWWPH010000589.1:0-2610 GCA_033850875.1 Nocardioidaceae bacterium
GCAAACGCACGTAAGCACATCGTAATTCTCTTCGACGGAAACGACGAGGCTAAGGCCGCGCCATCTTGCACGCAGGCGCGTAGGCGTTTTGGCGATCGAGTCCGACGACACAGAGTTCGATGCCGAATCCGTAGCTCGCGAAACCGAGTTCGTCGGCGATGTTGTACGTGACTGAACGGGCCCGCCCGTCGTTGAAGATTCCTCTCGCCTGGCAATACCGGCGGGGAATGAGATCGAGCCCGTCGCTGCGGTACCCAATCTCTCTGATTAGATCATAGCTCAGGATTTTCAGGTCCGACTTCCAGTACTCGTCTTCGACGCCGGCGAATTGCGAACTGACGCGCTCGAGAACTTTGGGGTCTGAGCAAGCTGGTAGCATCCCGGTGAACGGAAAATAGCGGCGCTCCGCGGGGACGAGCGGCCGCGCGAGAAGCGGGCTTGCCAGCGAGCCGAGGAAGATGAAGCCGGCAAGGCCGGCGGCCAGCCCTGAAGTGAAGTCGCGTGTTCTCATCGCCGGGAACGATGGGCCGCCCGCGCGCGGCACGTCAAGAGTGCCCTCCGTGGCGGCCCGCCTTTGATCCGCTCTGTGGCATTTTCGCCCCGCCCTGGTCCACGACGCAGGTCCACATCGCGCCGACCGGATAGGAGAATACCGGCTGATGCAGCATGATAGACGCCGCTCCCGGGAGGAACGACGAATGAACGCGAACACTAACCGTCAGGTTCTTCTGGCAGACGTGCCAAAGGGGAAACTCGGGCCCGAACATTTCAAGCTGGGGGAAGGCACTGTGCCGGAGCCCGCAGATGGGGAGGTCCTCGTTCGCACACGCTTGATCTCGCTCGACGCGGCAAATCGCGCCTGGATGCAGGGCGCGACGTATCGCTCCGCGGTAACTGCAGGAAGCGTGATGGCGGGCGGCGGGGTCGCCGAGGTGATCGACTCTCGCGCCTCGGGGTTCAAGCCTGGCGACCTCGTCTTCGGCGACACGGGCTGGCAAGAGTACGCGTCCGTGCCGGCGAAAGCGCTTTCAAAGATGCCGAGACTTGAGCCGATGACGCATCTTATCAGTGTCTATGGCGTCGCCGGATTGACCGCATATTTCGGTTTGCTCGACGTGGGCAAGCCGAAAGCGGGAGAAACGATCGTGGTGTCCGCGGCGGCAGGTTCGGTCGGCTCGATCGTCGGCCAGATCGCCAAGATTAAGGGATGCCGGGTTGTGGGCATCGCGGGAGGCGGAGCCAAGTGCGCTTGGCTGAAGGACGAACTCGGCTTCGATGACGCCGTCGATTACAAATCCGGCGCGCTGTTCAAGACACTGAAAGCGGCAGCGCCGAACGGCATCGACGTCTATTTCGACAATGTTGGCGGTGATGTTTTTGAAGCTTGCCTTGCGCAGATGAACCTGCGGGGGCGGATTGCCTGCTGTGGCGCCGTCTCGCAATACGACATGGCAGCGCCGACCAGCGGACCGCGCGGCATACCTGGGCTTATTGTGGTGAAGAGGCTAACGGTCCAGGGCTTCATCGTGACCGACTTTTTCGATCAGCGCGAAAGGGCCTTGGCCGAGCTGCAGTCGTGGGTAGAGTCCGGCAAGCTGAAGGTAGAGGAAGACGTGATCGATGGGCTTGGAAAACACGCCGCAGGCGCTGATCGGCTTGCTTGCCGGCGAGAACCGCGGCAAGCGGATGGTGCGCGTGGCTTAGTGGCCACCGCGGGACTCGGCTGTCCCGCTTAGGCGATGATCATTCCCAACGCGAGGATACCGAGGGCCGCCGTTACAGCGACTGCGCGAAGGCTCGTTGTCGCAATCTTGACCATGACACGTGTTCCTATCAGATGCACAATGAACCCGTTCGGCGCCGTTCAGTTCTGCCACAGTTTGCATGACTGGCCTGCTTGCGGCGTGTGACTAGTCACGTTCGCTTAACACCTTGGCCCCATGATGCGCGCGTCAGTATCGCCGCAGGACGATCATGCCGGAAGCCCGCAAATCGGAACGCCTGAAAAGCCTGCTGCGTGCGCGGATCATCTTCAACAACGGCAGTTCGACGATCGACTGCCTGATCAAGAACGTTTCCGCGGAAGGTATGCGGCTTGAACTCGATGAAGGCCTGTCCGTGCCCGGCGAGTTCGACTTGGATGTTCCGCATAAAGGCCGCACGTATCGTGCTCGCCTGGTCTGGCGTGGCGCCGGGATGATCGGCGTCGCTTTCGTACCGCCCAACGCCGAACCGATGCGTGGCGACAGCGAGCTACAGCGTCTTGAACGTGAGAACGCCGCGCTGCGGGCCCAGCTGCGTCAAATGAAAGAAAGATTGCAGGAGCTCGGCCAAGAACCGTCGGCGGCCGCTTAAGCGTCAGCCCAGCTCAACGACTTTCCCGTCACGAATAGTGACGCGGCGGTCCATTCGCCCGGCAAGCTCCATGTTATGCGTCGCGACGAGGGCGCCAAGCCGGGTCGCCCGCACCAGTGCCATCATCGCGTCAAACACATGCCCGGCCGTGTGCGGATCGAGATTGCCCGTCGGCTCGTCGGCCAGAAGCACGCGCGGCGCATTGGCGACGGCGCGCGCGATCGCAACGCGCTGCTGCTCGCCACCGGACAATTC
>JAWWPH010000122.1:0-3990 GCA_033850875.1 Nocardioidaceae bacterium
GCTCAACCGGACACTTGCGCCCGCTCGGCCGGACACTTGCGCCCGCTCGGCCGGACACTTGCGCCCGCTCGGCCGGACACTTGCGCCCGCTCGGCCAGATCGTGGGGGTCAGTCCACGAGCAGGCCACGCCGACGCGCCACTGCGGCCGCCTCGGTGCGGCCGGAGGCACCGAGCTTGGCCAAGATGTTGGAGATGTGCACGCTGACGGTCTTGGCGCTGATGTACAGCTGACCGCTGATCTCCCGGTTGCTGCGCCCCTGGGCGACCAGAGCGAGGATCTCGGTCTCGCGCGGAGTCAGCTCCTGGTCCGCCTGAGGCGAGCGGTCGCGGCCGGCGGGACCGGTGGCTCCCAGACTACGGAGCTCCGCGATCAGCGGCTGGGCTCCGAGCCGGCGGGCGGTCGTTCGGGACGCCTCGACAAGTGGTCGTGCTTCGGCGGACATGCCTGCCGCTCGCAGCACGGTGGCAAGCCGCACCTGAGACCTGGCCAGCTCGAAGACATGCCCGTAGCGCTCGAACGCAGCCACGCACTCCCGCCACGCCTCGACGAGCTCGGTCTCGTTCGGCGCGTCCACCGCTGTGAGCCAGCGCAGCCGGAGGTGCTCGGCCCGTACGCGCGCCATCCAGGCGAGACTTTCGGGTCCTCTGCGTTTCAGCCGCCCGCTGGAGCCGGCGGCCGCGCGGTCGGCCACCTCGACGAGGTCGGCTGCCTCACGGGCCAGGGCGGCGCGCTCGCCCGCGCTGGAGCGGGAGGCTCGCGCACACAGCTGCCCGAGCATGAGCCCACTCAACCGGATCCGCGCCTGGGGATAGCACGTCTCCCACAGGTGTGACACGGCTGCGACCACGTCGTCGTGCATGGCCCGGGCCGCCTCGAGGTCGTCGGCGTCGCCATGGAGGTCGAGGGCGGCCGCCCCGCTGATGATGGCGCTCATGCCGTCGCGGTGCCACCAGCGCCGGATGTGCGGCATCAGGTCGAGCGCACCGACGTCGCCGCGTCCGGCCGCGACGGCCATGCCGACCGCCGCCAGCGCCGCTTCGGCGATCGCCGGCGGGGTCTGGCCGGTGACGTCGACGATCTTCTGCGCCTCGTCCCAGTCACCGCACTGGTACGCGACGAGGGCAGCGAGCACGCGGGCGTCGAGGCCGTACGGCGCCCACGGGCGGCCAAGGGACTGCGCGCGCTCGGCGCCTTCCAGGTACGTGTGCAGGGACTCGCGGAGCCGGCCCTGCTCGTAGTCGAGGCTGCCCAGGTGGTGCAGGGCCCGCAGCTCCGCGGCGCCGTCGCCCGCCTCCCGCGCTTCGGCGACGATCCGCTCGAAGGTCAGCCGGGACGACTCGGGGTCACCCGATCGTTCCTCGAGCCGGGCGAGCGTCGTGGTGGCGTCGACGGCGACGTCGGGCAGGTCGAGCTCTCGCGCGAGCTGCAACGCCTCGCCCGCCCAGCGGATGGCGTCGTCGTCGCGCTGGCGGTCGGCGTTGGCCCGGGCGTGCGCGCTGACGATGGCCGCCCGCAGGACGGATACCGGTTCGGCGGGGACCAGGTGCAGGGCCTCGGTGGTGGCGGCCAGCGCGTCGACGTTGCTGTCGCTCAGCAACGCGGCGGTCGCGAGCGCGAGCAGCAGCCGCGCGCGACCGAGCGGGTCATCGTGGCCGCTCTGGCGCAGCTGCTCCTCGACGATCGCGATCGCGCGGTAGGGACGGCCGGCATCGGCTGCCGCGGTGGCCGCCTTCACGGCGAGGCCGACCACGTCGACGTCGTCGTCGTCGACGCTGGCGGCACCGGACTCGGCCAGGAGCTCCAGCGCAACCTCGTAGTGGCGGGCGGCCTCGTCGGGCCCGGCCACCGACATGGCGTCGTCGCCGGCCCGGATGCTCATCCGGATGGCCGTGGCCAGGTCGTGTGCGGCGCGGGCGTGCCGGGCGATGTCGGCCGCGGACCCGGGACTCTTGTCGGCGCGTGACAGCGCGGCGACGTAGCCCGCATGCAGGCGGACCCGCTCGCCGGGAAGGAGGTCGTTGTAGACGGCCTCGGCGAGCAGGGCGTGCCGGAACGCATAGGCGTCGTCGGCACCGACCGGCACCAAGACGTTGCTCTCGACCGCAGACCGCACGGCCAGGTCGAGCTCGCCGTCGGCGAGACCGGCCACCGCGCTCAGCAGGTCGTGGGCGACGAACCGGCCGGCCACGGACGCCGCGCGGACGAGTCGCCGCGCCGGCTCGTCGAGCTGGTCGAGACGGACGAGCAGGAGCGTCGAGAGGTCGCTCGGGAGCGGACCGGACCCGAGCTCGGCGGCGGCGACGAGCTCCTCGGCGAAGAAGGCGTTGCCCTCCGCGCGGTTGACGACGGTACGGACGTCGCTCTCGCGCAGCGGGGTGGGGTGAAGGAAGCGGATGAGCGTCCGCACGTCGGCGTCGGCAAGAGGTGCCAGGTGCAGGCGGCTCACGCGCGGCAGCCGGGCCCATTCCGCGACGACCGCGCGCAGCGGGTGCCGTCGGTGCAGGTCGTCGCTCCGATAGGAGGCGACGATCGACACGGGGCTGCCGAAGGGTCGGGCGAAGAGCAGGCTGAGAAGCTCACGGGTCGAGCGGTCGGCCCAGTGCAGGTCCTCGACCACCAACAGCAGCGGCGCGTCGTCCCCGAGCCGCCCGAGCGCCGCGTAGACCGCCTCGAACAGCTCCGTGCGGTCGGCACGGGCCCCGTCGACGGGGCTCTCCAGCGATGGCGGCCGACGGCCCGGCATCAGCCGGGTCACCGGCGGCTGTGTCGTGGCGATCTCGTCGGCCAGGGCGGGTGAGTCCACCTCGAGGGTGCCGAACGCCTCACCGAACGGGAGGTACGGCAGGGCGCTGTCACCCAGGTCGAGGCAGTGGCCGACGAGGACGTACCACCCGGCGTCGCGCGCCTGCTGGCGCAGCTCGTGCAGCAGCCGGGTCTTGCCCACCCCTGCGTCCCCGGACAGCAGGACCACTCCCGACGTGGGGCCGTCGGTCACCCCGAGCAGACGGGCCAGCTCGGCGAGCTCGTCGGCTCGGCCGATCAACGGTCGAAGCGGTGGCAGGTCCAGCGGCACGTCCACCATCATGGCGGTAGCCGGGGACAATGCCGTAACGGTTTCGGCTGCCTCGACCGCAGCGAGCGTGCTCAGTGGCTCGCGAAGGCGCGACGGACCAGGCGCGGTACGAGATGTGCGCCATTCGAGGTGCGCGACCTCCGCGCCCGCACCGCGCGGCGCTGGCGGGATCCGGCGAAGTCGGAGATGGCCCTCTCGCGTCGGTAGTCGAGCTCGGCGGCCAGGAAGGGCTGGATCGAAGCAAGCATGGTGTTCTCCTCTGGTGAGTTTCTGACTCTTCAAAGCCTGCTTCTCTGAGGACCCCCCGGACATCGGAAGAACGCCTTATCTTGCGGCCTCTCCAGGCGGCTTAGTCCTCACCGGATCACGGGGGTACCTAGGCGGCTGGATGGTGTCAGCGATCAGCCCGGTCGTGCGGCTGTGCGCTGGGGCCGGTGGCCACGTCGCGCGGGCGGCGCCCCCTGCACCGGTTCGTAGCCGGCGGGGGAGGCGAAGAAGGACCCTTCGCCGCGGGTCAGGTCCGCCAGTCGCTGCTCGATCGCGTGCACCTGGTCGGTCGGCATGGTGCCGGTGATCCGGCAGCGCGTCGTCCGCAGCTCCGGTGGCCGGGGGGTAGCACCGGCGGCCAGCAGCCTCTGCAGCACGGCACTGGTCGTGTCGGCGGGGATGTCGACCTCGAAGTCACTGACCGGGGCGCAGACCGACGTGCCGGCCCGCTCGAGCGCCGTGGCCAGGACGACGGTCGTCAGCCAACGGAAGTAGCCGGCAGGCGGGGTCGGTGCGCTGAACCGTGATGCGACGAGCGTGACCCGGCAGTCGGTCACCGACCAGCCGTAGAGGCCGACCCTGAGCTCTGTCGCCAGCGTCTCCTCGATGGCTGTGTGGAACGACGGCAGCAGCCAGCCGCGCTCGACG
>JAWWPH010000163.1:0-2821 GCA_033850875.1 Nocardioidaceae bacterium
GTGCGCTACGTGAGCAGCGAGGAGTTCACCAACGACTTCATCAACGCGATCCGCGACGACCGGGCCGCCGGCTTCCAGCGTCGGTACCGCGACGTCGACGTGCTCCTGATCGACGACATCCAGTTCCTCGAGGGCAAGATCCAGACCCAGGAGGAGTTCTTCCACACGTTCAACACCCTCCACAACGCCAACAAGCAGATCGTCATCACGTCCGATCGTCCGCCCAAGCGGCTCGAGGCACTCGAGGACCGGCTGCGCAACCGGTTCGAGTGGGGTCTGATCACCGACGTCCAGCCTCCGGAGCTCGAAACCCGGATCGCGATCCTTCGTAAGAAGGCGGCCACCGAGCGGCTCACGGCGCCACCGGACGTCCTCGAGTTCATCGCCAGCAAGATCCAGACCAACATCCGCGAGCTCGAGGGGGCACTGATCCGGGTCACCGCGTTCGCCAGCCTGAACCGTCAGCCCGTCGACCTCACCCTGGCCGAGATCGTGCTCAAGGACCTGATCCCCGAAGGCGGCGAGCCGGAGATCACCGCTGCCGTCATCATCGCGCAGACGGCCGCCTACTTCGGGTTGTCGATCGACGACCTCTGCGGCGCCAGTCGCAGCCGGGTACTGGTCACGGCCCGCCAGATCGCCATGTACCTGTGCCGTGAGCTCACGGACCTGTCGCTGCCGAAGATCGGCCAGCAGTTCGGCGGCCGGGACCACACGACGGTCATGCACGCCGACCGCAAGATCCGGGTGCTGATGGCCGAGCGCCGCAGCGTGTACAACCAGGTACGGGAGCTGACCAACCGGATCAAGCAGCAAGCCCGCCAGCAGTGACGCAACGCAGCCACTCGGCTCCACTCCTCACAGCCTGGGGACAACACTGTGGATTCCGGCCGACCCTCGTTGCGCTTCCTGTGGATAGCGTTGGGCACCGCCGCGGCGGCCTCGGTTACCGGCACCCCCTGTACGCAGGTGGGCACAGCGCCTGCACATCCTGTGTGGACAAGAAGGGGCCCCTGGCCAGCAGCTTCTGTAGTTGTCCACAGCGCGCACAGACCCTATGGAGACGACGAGACGACAGCTGTAATGACAAGACCACGAAGGTGCTCCGGCCATCCCCTGGGGACAACGGGCCGACAAGGCCGAGGGCGACCTCGCCTCACGCGTCGAGGTCATGGCAGGATTCCACGCGAACCATCAGGGCAGGAGGCACCGCATCGTGAAGTTCCGGGTCGATCGTGACGTGCTGGCCGACGCCGTCGCCTGGACGGCCAGAAGCATCCCGACGCGCCCCGGCACGCTGCCGCAGCTGTCCGGAATCCTGGTCTCCACCGGTACGGACGGGCTGCAGCTCAGCGGCTTCGACTACGAGACCTCGGCCCAGGTCACGATCGCAGCCGACATCGCCGACGAGGGGCAGGTCCTCGTGTCGGGGCGGCTGCTCGCCGACATCGCCCGGGCGCTTCCCCGCCAGCCGGTCGACGTGGCCCTGGACGGCGCGAAACTGGCGCTGACCTGCGGGACCTCGCGCTTCAGCCTGCAGACCATGCCGGTGGAGGACTACCCGGCACTGCCGGAGATGCCGGCCGTCATCGGGACCGTCGACTCCGCCGCGTTCTCCACGGCCGTCGCGCAGGCCGTCACCGCGGCTGGCCGCGACGACATGCTGCCGGTGCTCACGGGCGTCAAGCTCGAGATCGAGGGCTCGAGACTGTCTCTGCTGGCGACCGACCGGTTCCGGTTGAGCCTGCGTGAGCTGGAATGGCGCCCGGTTCAGACCGATCTGTCCATCAGTGCCCTGGTTCCGGCACGCGTCCTGTCCGACACCGCGAAGTCCCTCTCGGCCGACTCCGCGCTCAGCGTCGCGCTGGCCGGCTCCGGTGCCGGCGAGGGGCTGATCGGCTTCGAGTCGACGGCCGCGGGAAGCTCGCGGCGCACCACCACGCGGCTGATCGAGGGCGCGTTCCCGAACGTCCGCCAGCTCTTCCCGAGCACGTCCGACATCAGCGCCCAGGTCGATACGGCCGCGTTGATGGACTCGGTCAAGCGGGTGTCACTCGTGGCGGGGCGCAACACCCCGATCCGGCTGGGCTTCACCGACGGCGCCGTGACGCTCGACGCCGGTAACGGCGAGGAGGCGCAGGCGACCGAGTCCCTCGAGTCGACGCTGGTCGGTGACGACATCTCCATCGGGTTCAACCCGTCGTACCTCCTCGATGGCCTGGGTGCCATCGCGGGGTCGCACGTCCACATCTCGATGACGCAACCGGGTCGCCCGGCGGCCTTCGCGGGGCTGGAGGGCACGGACGGCCAGCCCGACCTGAGCTTCCGCTATCTGCTGATGCCGCTGCGCATGCAGGGCTGAGCGGGCCGACCCGCGGCAACCGGGCCATAATCGCTGCCGTACCCGGAATCCCCTGTACACAGACCCGAAAGGACGCGCGATGGAGATCGGACTCATTGGCCTGGGCAAGATGGGCGGCAACATGCGCGAGCGGTTGCGCAAGGACGGTCACACGGTCGTCGGATTCGATCACAACCCCGACATCAGCGACGTCGGGTCGCTCGAGGAGCTCGTGTCGGCGCTGCCGTCCCCGAAGGTGGTCTGGGTCATGGTGCCGGCGGGCGACCCGACCCGCCAGACGATCAGCCAGCTCAACGAGCTGCTCGCCGAGGGTGACATCGTGGTCGACGGCGGGAACTCCCGCTGGACCGACGACAAGCAGAACGGCGCCATGCTCGCCGACAAGGGGATCGGGTTCATCGACTGCGGCGTCTCGGGCGGCGTCTGGGGCCTCGAAGTCGGCTATGCGCTGATGTGCGG
>JAWWPH010000199.1:0-4002 GCA_033850875.1 Nocardioidaceae bacterium
TGCTGGGCTGATAACCGGGCTGCGAGGCGTACTGTCGGTACAGGCAGCCTATGAAGGCTGGCGCTCGACGAAGGAGCAGCAATGTCCGACAAGTCGCCCCGCAACTCCATGACGAAGAAATCCGGGAAGACGCTGAAAGAGAAGCGTTTGGAGAAGAAGACCAAGGCCAACGCGCAGAACCACCCGGAGATCGTCCCCACCACCAGCAAGAAGCACTGACGCCCCAGCGGCTGCCATCTGGGCTCGGCCGCATCTAGGGTCGGCTTCGTGGACTTCCCGATCGCGGGGTACGCCGAGGCCGACCTGGAGCGCTACCTGCCCGAGCCGAGCCGGTACGGGCGCTCGCCGTTCGAGCGTGACCGTGCCCGGATCGTCCACTCCGGCTCGCTGCGTCGCCTCGCCGCGAAGACGCAGGTCGTCGGGCCGTCGACCAGCGACTTCACCCGCAACCGGCTGACGCACACCCTCGAGGTCGCCCAGGTCGGACGTGACCTGGCGTTCGCCCTCGGCTGCGACGCCAACGTCGTCGAGGCGGCCTGCCTCGCCCACGACCTCGGCCACCCCCCGTTCGGTCACAACGGGGAGGCGGCGCTCAACGCGGCCGCGGAGCCCATCGGTGGCTTCGAGGGCAACGCGCAGACGCTGCGGCTCATCACCCGGCTCGAGCCCAAGTCCGTCACCGCCGACGGCACCAGCGTCGGGCTCAACCTGACCAGGGCCGTGCTCGACGCCGCCTGCAAGTACCCGTGGGGGATCCGGGACGCTCCCGCTCCGCGCGGCCGCCACGGCGACGGGCTGCCGCGCGCCGTGCGGAAGTTCGGCGTGTACGACGACGACCGCCCGGTCTTCGACTGGATGCGCGGAGAGGTGCCCCGGGGTGTCACCTGCGTGGAGGCGCAGCTCATGGACTTCGCCGACGACGTCGCGTACAGCGTCCATGACGTGGAGGACGGGATCGTCGCGGGGCGGGTACAGCTGTCCTCCCTCACCGACGCGGGGCTGCGCGCCGCGATCTGGGAGACGGCACGCGACTGGTACGCGCCAGGGCTCGGCCTCGACGAGTTCGACGCGGCCTACGCCAGGCTGGCGGCCCTGAAGTCCTGGCCGGACGCGCCGTACGACGGGAGCCGCGCACAGCTGGCGGGTCTGAAGAACCTGACGAGCCGGCTGATCAACCGGTTCTGCCGGGGCGTCCAGGACGAGGTGACGCGCCGGCAGCTGCCGCTGACCCTGGTCCGGTACACGGCCGACCTGCCGATCCCCGCCGGCGTCAACGCCGAGATCGTGGTGCTCAAGGCCATAGCGGCCCAGCTGGTGATGAAGGCCGACGACCGCGTCGCTGAGCACGCCCGTCAGCGCGAGCTCCTCACCGAGCTCGTGGCCGCCTACGTGAGGGCCGGGGCCGATGCGCTGGAGCCGGTGTTCCGGGCCGACTTCGAGCAGGCTTCCGACGACGGCGCGAGGCTGCGCGTGGTCATCGACCAGGTCGCCTCACTGACCGATCCGTCGGCTGTGCAGAAGCACGCCGCCCTCGTTCGGACTGCGTAGACTCGCGAGGTGGCAGGGCGGATCCGTGACGACGACATCGCGCTCGTCCGTGAACGGGCTCGCATCGACGAGGTCGTCTCCGCGCATGTGACGCTGCGCAGTGCCGGCGGGGGATCCCTGAAGGGTCTGTGCCCGTTCCACGACGAGAAGAGCCCCTCCTTCCAGGTCACGCCGTCGCGAGGGTTCTTCCACTGCTTCGGCTGCCAGGAGGGCGGCGACGTCTTCACGTTCGTGCAGAAGATCGACGGTGTCGGGTTCTCCGAGGCGGTCGAGCGGCTGGCCGGGCGCTACGGCGTCGCGCTGCGGTACGTCGACGACCGCACCGGTGGCGCTGCCGCGGGCGGCCCCCGGCGCGACCCAGGGCAGCGCGCCCGGCTCGTCGACGCCCACCGGCTTGCTGCGGACTTCTACGCCGATCAGCTGACGAGCCCCGAGGCGGTCGAGGGCCGCACGTTCCTCCAGGAGCGCGGCTTCGACTCCGACGCGGCAGCGATGTTCGGTATCGGGTTCGCTCCGCGTACCGGCGAGGCGCTGCTCACCTACCTGCGGGGGAAGGGCTTCTCCGACGCCGAGCTGGTCACCGCCGGACTCGTGGCCCGCAACGACCGTGGCCCGTACGACCGGTTCCGCGGCCGGCTGCTCTGGCCGATCCGTGAGCTGTCCGGCGACGTCGTCGGGTTCGGCGCCCGGCGCCTCTTCGACGACGACAGGGTCGAGGCGAAGTACCTCAACACGCCCGAGACGCCGATCTACAAGAAGAGCCAGCTGCTGTACGGGGTCGACCTCGCGCGCCGCGAGATCGCCCGCAGCTCGAAGGCGGTCGTGGTCGAGGGCTACACCGACGTGATGGCGTGCCACCTGGCCGGCGTCACGACGGCGGTCGCCACGTGCGGAACGGCGTTCGGCGAGGACCATACCCGGATCCTGCGGCGGCTCATGCTCGACCACGACGAGTTCCGCGGCGAGGTGATCTTCACCTTCGACGGCGACGAGGCCGGGCAGAAGGCGGCGCTGCGAGCGTTCGAGGGCGACCAGCAGTTCGTGGGACAGACCTACGTCGCCGTGGAGCCGGGCGGCCACGACCCGTGCGAGCTGCGGATCTCCGACGGGGACGCGGCCGTACGCGAGCTGATCGCCCGGAGGGTCCCGCTCTACCGGTTCGTCCTCAAGAACGTCATCTCCCGCTACGACCTCGACCGGGCCGACAGCCGGGTGGACGCGGTCCGCGAGGCGGCGCGGCTGGTGGCGAGCATCCGCGACAAGTCCAAGGTCGACGCCTTCGCGCGTGAGCTGGCGGGCATGGTCGGCGTCGACGTCGAGACGGTACGCGCCGAGGTGCGCCGGGCCGCAGGTCGTGGCCGGGAGCGGCCGTCGAGTCCTGCCGCCCGCTCGGCCCGCGGCGACGAGCGGCGCATGAGCGGCTCCGGTCGTGACAGCGGTGATGGCGAAGCGGTCGGCGCAGGAGGCCAAGCCGTACCCCCTGGCCAGCGAGCTGCGCGCGAGATACCTGACCCGTCGGCCCGCCGCTTCTCGATCGAGCGTGACGTCCTGAAGCTCGCGCTGCAGCATCCCGCCACCCTCGAGACCGTGTGGTCCGACCTCGACCCGGAAGACTTCACCCACCCTTACTATCGCGACCTGTTCGAGCAGATCGTCGCCTCCGGAGGACCGCAGGCGAGTCGCCCGGACCTGCTGCTGACAGCGCTGCCCGACCCGGCGCTGCAGAGCCTGGTGTCGGCGCTGTCGGTGGAGCCGCTGCACCTGACCGACGCACCCGACGGCACGGTAGCGGCGTCTTACGTCGTCCGGCATCGGGAGCTGACGGAGCTACGGCGCATCGCCCAGGTGAAGTCGAAGCTGCAGCGGATGAACCCGGTCAGCGAGGCGGTCGACTACAACCGGATGTTCGGCGAGCTCGTCGCGCTGGAGAGCCATCGCCGGTCGCTGCGTGAGATGGCGATCGGCGGAACGGCGTGAACGGGCGGTTCTCGGTGCGGCGCCGGCTCGCGCTGCCGGCGGACGTCGCCGCCCGCCTCGACCTCGCCCCGGGTGAGCGCCCGCTGGCCTGGGCGCTGGGCACGCAGGGCCATTGGTACGTCGGAACCGACCGGGCCCTCCACCTGGCCGACGGCGATGGCTTCCGCAAGGTCGTCTGGGAAGAGGTCGAACGCGCCGACTGGAAGAGCGAAGAGGGGCGGCTCGTCGTCGTCGAGGTGGCGAGCTGGGGAGAGCCCGAGAGGCGTACCCAGGTCTTTGTCGAGCAGCCCGGGCGTCTGCTGGAGCTGTTACGCGAGCGGGTGACCAAGAGCGTCGTGATCAACATGTACGCGCCCGTGCACGGTCGACGCGGTCTCAGCGTGGTGGGTCGGCGCTCACCAGCGGCGGGTGGGCAGGTCACGTGGTCGTACCTCCTGGCCAAGGGGCTCGACCCGGACGACCCGGCCGTCCACGAGG
>JAWWPH010000202.1:0-5354 GCA_033850875.1 Nocardioidaceae bacterium
CTGGCCTCTCGACCGGACATTCCTGGCCTCTCGGCGTCAGCGGGGCACGCCGTGGTGATGGATCGGGCCGTCCTCCTCGATCAGGCGGCGGCCCTGACCGCCCCACCGCAGCGCGATGATCTCGGCGGCGATGCTGATCGCGGTCTCCTCGGGTGTACGGGCACCGAGGTCGAGGCCGATGGGGCTGGAGAGCCTCGACAGCTCGGCGTCGGTCACGCCGGCCTCACGCAGCCGGGCGATCCTGTCGTCGTGGGTACGGCGCGACCCCATCGCACCGATGTAGCCGACCTCAGGCAGCCGCAGAGCCGCCTCGAGGACGGGTACGTCGAACTTCGGGTCGTGGGTCAGGACGCACAGCACCGTACGCTCGTCCACGCGCCCAGCCGCGACCTCTTCGGCCAGGAACTTGTGCGGCCACTTCACGACCACCTCGTCGGCGTCCGGGAACCGCGAGGCCGTGGCGAAGACCGGGCGCGCGTCGCAGACGGTGACGTGGAACCCGAGGAACGAGCCGACCCGCGCGACGGCCGCAGCGAAGTCGATCGCCCCGAAGACCAGCATCCGCGGCTTGGGCGCGTACGACGACACGAAGACGGCCATCCCCTCCCCGCGCCGCTGCCCGTCGGGCCCGTAGTGCAGGGTCTCGTTGCGGCCACCGGCCAGCAGCCCGCGTGCATCCGCGACCACGGCGTCGTCGGCGCGTGGCGATCCCAACGAGCCGAGCGTCGGGCGGGGGTCGGACTCCGGCCGGACGACCAGCCGCCTGCCTACCCAGCTCTCGTCCTCGTGCTGGACCACCGTGGCGACGGCGACCGGCCGGCCCGCGTCGATGTCGGCAGCGACCTCCTCGAGCTCCGGGAAGCTGTCGCGGTCGATCACCTCGACGAACACGTCCAGGATGCCGCCGCAGGTCAGCCCGACGGCGAACGCGTCCTCGTCGCTCACGCCATAGCGCTGCAGAACGGGATGCCGGTCGTCGAGGACCTGCTGCGCCAGCTCGTACACTGCCCCCTCGACACAGCCGCCGGAGACGGAGCCGACGGCCTCCCCGCCCGGTCCCACCAGCATCGAGGCCCCTGCCGGGCGCGGGGCCGAGCGGAAGGTGGCCACGACTGTTCCGACGCCGGTGGAGACTCCTTCGCGCCACCAGGGCAGCAGCTTCGGCAGTACGTCACGCACGAGCGATCACGTCCAGTGCCTCCTCGAACGCCGCCATCGAGTGTCCGGCGATGAAGTCGTCAACGTACGGGAGGGCCGCGACCATTCCGCTCTGTACCGGCGAATATCCCGCCTTCCCGCGGTGCGGGTTGACCCACACCACGCGTTGCGCCAGCCGGTGCAGGCGGCACATCTGCTCGCCGAGGAGGCGGCAGTCGCCGCGCTCCCATCCGTCGCTCATGACGACCACCACGGCGCCTCGGGCGACTCCTCGCTGTCCCCAGCGGTCCAGGAACGCCTTGAGCGCCTCGCCCAGCCGCGTCCCACCCGACCAGTCCGGGACCGCCGCACCCGCGGCCTCCACGGCCGCCTCACCGTCGCGCATGCGCATCGCCCGGGTGACCCGTGTCAGCCGGGTACCGATGGTGAAGACCTCGGTTCGACTGCGGTTCGCCGACGTGACGACGTGCGCCCAGCGCAGCAGGCTGTCGGCATAAGGTCCCATCGAGCCGGAGACGTCGATGACGACGACGACGCGTCGCGGCTTGGTCGACCGGTCGCGGTACATCAGCCGCACGGCTTCGCCGCCGCGTCGCAGCTCTTCGCGCATGGTCCGGCGGGCATCGACGGCTCCGGTCCGCGACCTCCGGCGGCGCGAGGACGTCCTTAGCGGCATGCGGGGACGCAGCATGGCGAAGAGCCGCGTCACCTCCGCCCGGTCGGCGGGCGACAGGCTCGCGACGTCGCGATGCCGCAGGACCTCGGCGGTGCTCGCCGCGACGTGCAGCACGGTCTCACCGCCGTCGCCACCCCCGCCGCCCTCGGTGTCGAGCTGAGCCTGCGCCACGGATGCCGACGGCCGCCGGCGTACGCCGGCCTGGGGTGAGTCTCCGCTGAACCACGCGTCGAAGACATGGCCGTACCGCTCGAGGTCGTCGGGGCCGGCGCACAGGGTCGCGCGGCCCGCCCAGTACACGGCCTCCCGGTCGGATGCCCCGACGATCCCGGCGGCCCGGAGGAAGGCCGAGGTGCGGTCGGGGGTGACGGCGACGCCGGCCGAGCGGAGCGCGACCGCGAAGGCCGCCAGTATCTCGTCCGCGGCGTGCGGTGTGGCGGTCATTTCCGGAGGCCCGTCACTGCAGCCGCGGCGCTCACGGGGCCAGGATGGAGTCGAGCGACGTCCGCACGCGCTCGGCGTCCTCGCGGTACTTCAGGACCGCGCCGAGCGTGAGCGCGGCCGTCTCGAGGTCGAGCGTGGTCTGCCCCAGGGCGTGGAGTGCGCGGGCCCAGTCCAGGGATTCGGCCACTCCTGGCGGCTTGACGAGGTCGTCGCGGCTTCTCAGCCGACTGATCGCCTGGGCGACCTGCTCGGCCAGCGAGCTCGACACCTCGGGTACACGTCGCCGTACGATCTCGATCTCCCGCTGCAGGCCGGGGTGGTCGACCCAGTGGTACAGGCACCGGCGCTTGAGCGCGTCGTGCACCTCACGGGTCCGGTTCGACGTCAGTACGACGATCGGCGCGGTAGCCGCCGAGACGGTCCCGTACTCCGGGATCGTCACCTGGTTCGTCGACAGCACCTCGAGCAGGAATGCCTCGAACTCGTCGTCGGCCCGGTCGATCTCGTCGATCAGCAGCACGACGGGGCTGTCCCGCAGCGCCTGTACGATCGGCCGGGCCAGCAGGAACCGGTCGTCGAACAGCGACTTCTCGACCTCGGCCTCGTCCAGCGACTCGTCGCCGCGCGTCGCCTCGATCGTGCGCAGGTGCAGGATCTGCCGGGCGAAGTCCCAGTCGTACAGCGCCTGGCTCGCGTCGATGCCCTCATGGCACTGCAGCCGGATCAGGCGCAGGTCGAGCGCCTCGGCCAGTGCCTCCGCCAGTGCCGTCTTGCCCGTCCCCGGCTCGCCCTCGAGCAGCAGCGGTCGCTGCATCGTCAGCGCGAGGTAGCCGATGGTCGCGAGGCCGTCGTCCGTGAGGTACCCGGTCGCGGACAGCCGCTCGGACAGCTCGGCCGGTGATCCCACGGAGTACACGCTGTTCAGGATGTCCGATGCGGAGCCCTTTCTCCAGCCGAGCGTGCGCTACCGGGTTCGGCTTCAGCCCACGCCAGGGGGTGCGTGGTCCGGCGCGGCACGCAGGAAGGCGCAGCTCGAGTCACCGGAGCGTGTCACCGCTGATTCCAGGGCCTCAGCGCCTCAACGGTGTCGACGTCGTCGCCCGTACCGATGTCGGCGCACTGCACGAGCGTCACCGGGTGCGCCCGGAGGTAGTCGCGCGCACCCCTGTCACCGCCGGCGACCTCGAGCACGCCCGGCCAGTGATGTCGCCCGATGAGCACCGGATGGCCCGGTTCGGAGCCGTACACCGCCCGCGCCAGTACGTCGGGACCGCTCCCGCAGCTCAGTCGCCGGACGACCTCGGATCCGACGCCTGGAGTGTCCACGAGCATGACCAGGACCGCGTCGGCCTCCGCCTGCTCGGCCGAGACGTCCGCGAGCCCGGCGCGTAGGGACGCCCCCATCCCCTCCGCCCAGTCGGCGGCATGGACCACCCGGCATCCGCCGGGTACCGCTGCCGCCACGTCGGCGGAGGCCGCGCCGACGACGACGTACACGTCGCTCACGCCACCGCCGCGGAGTGCGGCAACGGACCGCTCCAGCCACGTGGACCCGTCGCGGTCCTCGATGAGAGCCTTCGGGCGACCGAGCCGGCGTCCCTCACCAGCGGCGAGAAGCAGGCCCACGACCGAGACGGCCGTCACCCGGCCCGGTCCTCCATGTCGCGCATCGCACGCAGCACGTTCCCGTGGGCGAGCGCGCGCAGCTCTGCCCGGGACCAGCCACGTTCGCGCAGCGTGTCGAGAAGGAGCGGGTAGCCGGACACGTCCGCCATCCCGCGCGGGAACTCGCTGGACCCGTCGTAGTCACCTCCGATGCCGACGTGGTCGAGTCCCGCGACCTCCCGTACGCGCTCGACGTGATCCGCAAGCTCGTCGACGGTGCACTCCGGTGCCGGATCGGTCTCGCGTCGCTTGCGCAGGAAGGGGTCGATGTCGGCGAAGCTGCGACGGTCTCCACCCGCGGCCTCGATCTGGTCCAGCGAGTCCAGGTACCAGTCCGCCACCCGCTGGGAGACGAACATGGCCACGTGAGTGACCATGCACACCCCGCCGTTCGTATCCAGCCGCTGCAGAACATCGTCAGGTACGTTGCGCCCGATGTCGCACAGCGCCCGCGCGCAGCTGTGACTGAAGATGGCCGGCGCCGACGCCGTGTCGAGGGCATCGCGCATCACCTCGGCCGTGACATGGCTGAGGTCGACGAACATGCCGATCTTGTTCATCTCCCGTACCACGACGCGACCGAAGTCGGTCAGACCCCCCACGGCCGGCACGTCCGTCGCTGAGTCGGCCCACGGCACGTTCTCATTGTGGGTCAAGGTCATGTAGCGCACGCCCAGCGCGTGCATCATCCGGAGCACGGAGAGTGAGCTGTCGATCGAATGGCCGCCCTCCATCCCCATGAGGCAGGCGATCCTTCCGCTCGCAACCGCCGCCTCCACCTCGGCCGCGCTCGTCGCCAACGCGAAGTGCTCGGAGTACCGAGTGGTCATCCGCCGGATGAAGTCGATCTGCTCCAGCGTGGTCTTCACGGCGGTGCCGCCGGGCATCGAGCCGGGGACGTACACCGACCAGAACTGGGCTCCGACCCCGCCTGTCCGCAGCCGCGGGATGTCGGTCTGAAGCCGGGGCTCACCGCCGACGAGGTCCACGGCGTCGAAGTCGTACGAGCAGAGCTCGCGCATCGCCCAGGCCAGGTCGTTGTGCCCGTCCATCACCCAGGCGTCGCTCCCGTGGCCGTGGTCAACCGTCATGGGAGCCATCCTGCCCCGACGCCCGACATGGGACCGAGGGGGGCAGCTTTCGGCCGCCCCCTCGTCAGTGGTGGAGGTCGATGACGATCCGGTTCGGGCTGTGCAGCACGCTGACGGCGTACGTGACGTGGCGGCGCAGCGCGATACCGAAGGAGACGACCCCCTCCCAATCGCCGGTGAATGCGACCCCCCGCAGCACCGGCATGGAGTACTGCCGAAGGCGGGGACCACGATAGACCGACGTGCCGTCTGCCCGATGTGCCGTAGCCGGAGACAGCGAGACCTGAAGAAACCGTCGCCCGTGCAGATGGACTCGTGCC
>JAWWPH010000231.1:0-2812 GCA_033850875.1 Nocardioidaceae bacterium
CGAGCGGTCCGAGTTCGAGGAGCTCGTGTCCGAGGCGCTCGACGGTCTCCCGCCCGAGCTCGCCGCGGTTATGGACAACGTGGCCGTCTTCGTCGAGGACTTCTCGCCGAGGGGTCGGCGCCTGCTCGGTCTGTACGAAGGCGTGCCGCTCACCGAGCGCACATCGGCGTACGTGTTGGCGATCCCCGATCGCATCACGATCTATCGGCTTCCTATCCTGGCGATGTGTCGCAGCCGCGAGGAGGTGCGGCGACAGGTCCGGGTTACCGTCGTGCACGAGGTCGGTCACCACTTCGGAATCGACGACGACCGGCTCGACGATCTGGGCTACGCCTGACTCGGTCGATGCCGGCAGTGTAGAAATAGGTCCGTGACGTCAGACTCCCTGCTGCTCGGCCCGCTGCTGCGGTACGTGGACGACACGTCCGCGTCCGTCTGGGTCAAGACCCGGGACCGCTGCGACGTCGCCGTGCGCTCGCAGGGCCGCTCCTGGGGCGCCAAGAGCTTCACCGTGCACGGCCACCACTACGCCCTCGTGGAGATCGACGGGCTCGAGCCCGGGAGCAGCTCTCCGTACACGGTCGAGATCGGCGGCGAGCAGGTGTGGCCGGAGCCGGGTAGCTCGTTCCCGCCGAGCCGCATCGTGACCCTGCAGCCCGGCCAGAAGGTGCGGATGGCGTTCGGCTCCTGCCGCAAGAGCGCCCCGCACGACGAGGAGAACACCAAGGCGTACGGGATCGACTCGATGCGCGCGTACGCCCTGCACATGATGGCCGACGAGGAGAAGTGGCCCGACCTCATCGTGTTCCTGGGTGACCAGGTGTACGCCGTCGAGACGTCCGACGAGATGCGGGACTTCATCGCATCGCGGCGCGACATCGACAAGCCACCGAAGGAGGAGCTCAAGGACTACGAGGAGTACGCCTACCTGTACCACCTTGCCTGGACCGACCCGGCCAACCGCTGGCTGCTCTCGACCCTGCCGAGCTCGATGATCTTCGACGACCACGACATCCGCGACGACTGGAACACCTCAGCCGCCTGGCGTGAGCAGATGAACGCCACGCAGTGGTGGAAGGGGCGCATCGTCGCCGGACTGGCGTCGTACTGGGTGTACCAGCACCTGGGCAACCTGTCCCCGGCCGAGCGGGCCGGCGACGAGATGTGGAAGCAGGTACTGGCCAGTCTCGACGCCGGTGAGGAGGTCGACCTCGGCCCGATGTTCGACGAGTTCGCCGCCCGGGTCGACGTCGACCCCGACACGTACCGCTGGAGCTTCAGCCGCGATCTCGGGAGCAGCCGGCTCATCGTCGTCGACTCGCGAGCGGCACGGGTGCTGAGCCCCGACGATCGTCAGATGCTCGACAACACGGAGCTGACGTGGCTCGACGAGCAGCTGACCGGCGGCTTCGACCATCTGTTCATCGGCACGTCGCTGCCCTACCTGATGGCGCCGGGGCTGCATGACCTCGAGGCGTGGGACGAGGCCGTCGCGGCGGGTGCCTGGGGCAAGCGCCTCATCGGTCTGGGGGAACGGATCCGACAGGGCGCTGACCTGGAGCACTGGGCGGCCTTCCAGGAGAGCTTCCGCGACATTGCCGAGCTCGTCGGCGAGGTCGCGTCCGGCAAGCGTGGCGAACCGCCCGCGACCGTGACGTTCCTGTCCGGCGACGTCCACAACTCCTACCTCGCCGAGGTCGACCGTCCTGCAGGCACGACTCGCATCCTGCAGGCCGTCTGCTCACCTATCCGTAATCCATTGCCTGCCGTGATCCGAGGGGGCCAGGCCTTCGCCGCCAAGAGGGGCGGTACCGGGATCGGTCGGGCGCTGGCTCGGTCCGTACGGCTTCCGGAGCCTCCGCTGCGATGGCACATGGCCAAGGGGCCGTGGTTCGACAACAACCTTGCGACCCTTGAGGCTGACGGGCGTTCGTTATCGATGTGGTGGGAGCGTGGCGTCCTCAACGGCGGCGACCCGGAAGACCCGGAGATGGAAGTCGTCAGCGAATTCCATCTCGACCCGGGGGCCGGCGCCGCGTAGTGCTCGCGCGCCCGTACTCAGCCGAGCACGTGCGCCAGCTTCACCGGACTTTGCGCCCGCTCGACCGAGCTTTTGCGCCCGCTCGGCCGAGCTTTTGCGCCCGCTGGACCGAGCTTTTGCGCCCGCTCGACCGGACTTTTGCGCCCGCTGGACCGAGCATTTGCGCCCGCTCGACCCGGGAGGGGGTCAGCCGAAGCGGCCGGAGATGTAGGCCTCCGTCGCGGTGTTCTCGGGGTTGGAGAAGATCTTGGTGGTAGCGCCGTACTCGATCAGCCGACCGGGCTGCCCGGTGCCGGCCAGGTTGAAGAACGCGGTGGTCTCGGACACGCGGGCCGCCTGCTGCATGTTGTGGGTGACGATGACGATCGTGTACCGCTCGCGGAGCTCGTAGATCAGGTCCTCGATGGCGCTGGTGGAGATCGGGTCCAGCGCCGAGCAGGGCTCGTCCATCAGCAGCACCTCGGGCTCCACGGCGATCGCGCGGGCGATGCACAGCCGCTGCTGCTGGCCACCGGAGAGCCCGGAGCCGGGCCGCGCCAGGCGGTCCTTGACCTCGTTCCAGAGGTTGGCGCCCAGCAGCGACTTCTCGACGAGGCCGTCGAGTTCGCCCTTCTTCATCTTCCGCGCGTTCAGCCGGATGCCGGCCGCGACGTTGTCGTAGATCGACATGGTCGGAAACGGGTTGGGGCGCTGGAAGACCATGCCTACGCGCCGGCGAACGAGTACGGGGTCGACTCCGCGGGCGTTGATGTCGACGCCATCGAGCAGGAT
>JAWWPH010000593.1:0-2705 GCA_033850875.1 Nocardioidaceae bacterium
CGCTCCCTCCCGCGCCGACATCGTCGATGCGATCTCCGGAAATATTTGTCGCTGCACCGGCTACGGCCAGATTGTCGAAGCGATCGAACTCGCGGGGGAACGCTTGCGCGGCCGTAATTTGCCGCAGGCCCATGTTGCCATTCCGCCTGCAACCCATCGCGATCTCGCCGCCCCCGAAGATGCTCCCCCCGAGGGGATCATCGAGGCCGTTGACGCCGACCTGCCGCATGGTGGCGCGCCATGAGTACGACGACGAGTGGCTTCCGCTTCGTTTCAACAAACCGTCGCGTGCGCGAGGACCGGCGGTTTGTTGCCGGACGTGGCACGTTTGTCGCCGATGTACCGGCGCGCGAAATGTTGCATGTGGCGCTTGTGCCTTCGCCGCATCCGGCTGCCCGGATCGTGCAGATCGACAGCACCGCGGCGCTTGCGATGCCCGGCGTACATTATGTGCTGACGGGGGAAGAGTTCTCCGGTGCAGCCGATCCGCTCCTGAACGGCCTCGACACGCCGCATGTCAGGCGCTTTCCGCTTGCAGTCGGCCAGGTCCGCTACGCCGGGGAATGGGTCGCTGCTGTCGTCGCCGACAGTCGCGCACTTGCTGAAGACGCAGCTGAACTGGTCGGCGTCGAGTACGAGCCGCTTCCTCATGTGATCGATCCTGAACGCGCACTTCACCCGGATTCGGCGCGCGTTCATCCGGATCACGGCTCGAACGTGCTTCTCGATAAAACATTCGTGTGGGGAGAGGTCGACAAACACTTTGCCGAAAGCGAGCGGCATCTGACGTTTCGCGTCGGCTGGGGACGCAGTTCGACTGTTCCGATCGAAACGTTCGGCGTGCTGGCCAAATGGGACGCCTGGCGCGAAGTCCTCGACGTTTGGGCATCGATCCAGATGCCGAAATATTCCGACCAGATCGCGCGCGCGTTGCGCATCCCGCTAAACAGCGTGCGCGTGCACCAGGACGTCGACGTGGGCGGCAGCTACGGCGTCAAGCGTGGGATCAAACATACCGTGCTCGTCGCCCACTTGGCGCGCCGGCTCGGCCGGCCCGTGCGTCTGCTGGAAGACCGTTTGGAGAACATGCGCGCAGGAGATGCGCATGGGCCGGATCGCATCTTCGATGTCGACGTCGCCTTCAACAATGATGGCGTCGTGCGTTCCTTCAAGATGCGCGCGCTCGACAACGCTGGCGCTTATACCGGCCGCGCGCCTTTCCAGCTCGGCAAGCCGATCGGTGCGATCGTCGGTCCCTACCAGATCCAAAGCGTGCGATACCAGGCGATCTCGGTGACGACCAACAAGGCCCCGGAAGAGGCGGTCCGCGGTTTTGGCCAGTCGCCGACGAACTACGCCATCGAAACGATGATGGACAAAGTTGCGGACGCGTGCGGGCTTGATCGCCTCGAACTGCGTCGGCGCAATTTTATCCGCAAGGAGCAGTTTCCGTATCTGATCCCCAGCGGCACGCATTACGACAGCGGCGACTATCATGCAGTCGCTGACAAAGTGTCCGCCCATATCGACTATGGCAATCTCATCGCTGAGCGCGATCGCTTGCGTAAGGACGGTTGGCTCGCGGGGATCGGCATCGCAGCCTGTTTGGAGCCGAGCGGCGGCAATTCTTCTTTCGAGCCGCTGCTCAACGAGAAGAATACGACGACGACCTGGATGGAATCATGTCGCATCAATGTCGATGGCCTCGGATTCATCACCGCGACGATGCACACGACCTCCGCGGGGCAGGGGCATGAGACGCTTGTCGCGACGGTGATCGGCGAGGCGCTTGAGATCGATCCCGATCGAATCCGCGTCGTGCGTCCGGACACGCTCGCGTCGCTGCCGAGCAATTCACCGGTTGGTAGCCGGATGGCAATCATGCTTGGCGGCGCTGCTTTCAAAGCGGCGCAACTGATCAAAGACAAGGTGATCGATGTTGCGCGTCATCAATTCGGAAGCGCGCGAGAAGCGGTCACCTATTCGATGGGCGGCGTGATCGACAATGCGAGCGGGAAACGGCTCGACTGGGCAGAGATCGTCAACATAGCGCACCGCAACTACCACCTAATGCCGCAAGGCATGCAGCCCGGGCTTGAATCAGAATATGTGATGCAGGTTCCGACCGGCGGGAAGCTTCCGGAGAATGGCCGGGCGCAGATGTATCCCGCCCATTCCTTCGAATTTCACGTCGTTCTTGTCGCGATCGATCCGGTGCTTGGAAAACCGGAACTGCGCCGATACGTGATCGGTCACGATTGCGGCACCGTCATCAATCCGCACATCGTCAAAGGCATGACGCTCGGCGGGATCGCGCATGGGATCGGCGCGGCTCTCCTGGAGGAGTTTGTCTATGATGAAGACGGGCAGTTCCTGACCGGAAGCTTCATGGATTATCTGCTGCCCTCGTCGCACGAAGTGCCGCACGTCGAGATCGTGCATCATTGCACGCCGTCGCCGTTCACCGTGTTGGGCCAGAAGGGCTCCGGTGAAAGCGGTTATCTCGGCGCTCCGGCGGCAATCTCTGGCGCGATCAACGACGCCGTCCGCCACCTCGGGATATCGTTTTCGAAGCTCCCGATTCGGCCCTCCTTCATCAGCGATGCCGTCGCCGCCGCAGGCAGCGACGCAAACGGAACGACGCCATGATCATCGACTGCCACGCCCACCTCGTGCCCCCTGCGCTCCTCGAAGCGATCCGCGCG
>JAWWPH010000246.1:0-7064 GCA_033850875.1 Nocardioidaceae bacterium
CGGGGCCGGCTCAGGGCTCGGTTGCAGCTCGTCGCTGACGAGCCCGATCGAGGTCATGCTCGACTACTGCACGGTCCAGGTGGGGACGGAGTTCGGGTCGCCACCGAAGGCCGGGCCGAGGTAGGTCTTCGAGAGCTGGTCCAGGGTTCCGTCCTTCAGCATGGTGGCGATGCCCTGGTTGAGCGCGTCCTCGTTGGCCGAGCCCTTGGGGTAGATCGCGCCGTACTTCTCGCCGGTCTTGTACTGACCCACCACCTTGAGGGTGCCGTTGGACTTCTTCGCCTCCGCCAGCACGATGGCCGTGTCGAGGAACGCGGCGTCCGACTGACCGGAGATGACGGACTGGTAGAGAGTCTGGTTGTTCGGGTAGATCGTCGGGTTGACCTTCATGACGTTCTTCAGGAAGTCAACTGACGTCGTGCCCGAGTACGCCGCGAGCTTCTTGGTCTTGATGTTGCTCTGGGAGACGTCAGAGCCGGACTGCACCAGCACCCCGATGTTGGAGTCGAAGTAGGGCTTGGAGAAGTCGACGACCTTGGCCCGCTCGGGAGTGATCGAGATCTCCGCGAGCGCGATGTCGAAGTCGTTGGTCTGACCGGCGACCAGCTGCGCGAACGACACGTTCTTGACCGTCACCGACGACAACCCGGCGGCGTTGGCCAGGTTGGCGGCCATGCAGTACTCGTAGCCGGACTTGATCGAGTCGGGGGTAGTGCCGTTCCACCAGCCCTGGGACGGCAAGGTGGTGTCAACCGTGAGCGTCCCGGCCTTCACTGGCTTGACCTTGATGCTGTTCGCCTTGCTCGTGACGTTGCAGTCACCGAAGTTGGTGGACCCTCCTCCGCCGCCCGACGCGGAGTTCGAGTTGCCAGAGCCGCCGCAGGCCGCCAGGCCGAAGGTGAGGGCGAGTGCACTTGTCAGGACCACAGTGCGTTTGAGTGGCATGGGGGACGAGTCCTTCCGGGGCGAGAAGACCAGGTGGCCTGTGCTCAGGCTGAGGCCCCGAGGCGTTGGAGTCAAGGACATCCGCTGTTAAGCGAGGTCGCGTCACTCCGCACCGGCGACCCCCGGGGCCCACTGACTGGGCCCAGGCCGACGTGTAACGTCAACGCTCCGGCACCGTACATCGATCAGGGGCAAGCCTGTCGCAGCACTACTCGGGCCCCGATATCTCGTCCCCCGATGGCTAGGCCCGTCTGGACCGCTGCGCGCGGTCCTGTTCGCATTCCCGAAGCCGGGGACGCGAGCACGCCAGTGCTTAACATGGACGCGCACCGTTCGGTCGGCGTCAACCGCCTGGGCCGTCCATGCGCGAGCCCTTCTCGACCGAGGCGATCTACGGGCTGAAGATCGACACGGACGATCTCGTCGCCGACATCGCCTACCGAGTGCGAATTCTCCTCGGCACGGGAGAACAACCAGACGGCGACCGTGTTGGCGGCTGGAGGCACTCGCGGGTCGCGTTCGTGCCCGCCCCACTCCTGGCTAGCTCGGTATCAGTCCGAGCTGTCGCATCAGTCCTGCCTCGTCGAGGCGACCCCACCGCTCGACAATCCTGCCGTCGCGGACCCGGAACATCTGGATTCCACGTAGCCGGATGACGCTGCCAGTGGGTGCCACACCCATCAGCTCGCCGGTATGGGTGCCGCTGGCGGTGAACCGCTCCACGACGAGATCCCCCTCCGCTACGAGCTGCTCGACGTCACTGTGCCAGTCAGGCAACGCCGTCCGGAACATGGCGGCTGCATGCCGCATGCCCTCCGGCCCCTCGGGAGCACCCGGGAATGGAAGGTCGTGGTTGACCATGTCCGGGTCGAGATAGCGGTCGACGGCGCCCAGGTCTCCATCCGTGAAAAGCTCGCGAATGAAGGCTTCGACAAGATTCTTGTTGTCGTTGTCGTTGTCGTTGTCGTTGTCGTCGGCGGTGGTGCGTTGAGGGTCCATAGGACTGATCGTGCGGTACGACGCAGCCGTCGACCATCCCAACTACTTGGGATTTCGTTGACGGAAACCACTGAGGGACACTGATTGGATGACGCGCAAGGCCGCACTCGTGCAGGCGGAGAGCGACGTCGTCCGCCACTGCCACAGCGGCCTCGACGTCACCGCGTTGCAGAAACAGGTGCTGGTCTCGCTCCGGCGGCTGCTGAGCGTCGACGCCGCGTTCTTCGCGACCGCGGATCCCGAGACACTACTGTTCACCAGCGCTTACGCCGACGAGCCGCTGGCCGCGGCGACCCCTCTTTTCCTTGCCAACGAGTTCGGCGTCGACGACGTGAACAAGTTCGCCTCCCTAGCCGTCTCCAGCTCGCACGTGGCGACGCTCGACGCCGCCACCCGCGGGGACCGGGGAGCCAGTGTGAGAGCCCGTGACATCATGCAGCCCCTGGGCCTCGGTGACGAGCTTCGCGCGGCTCTCGCGATCGGCTCCTCCTGCTGGGGCTACCTGTGTCTGCATCGTGAGGACCATCCGCGCGGGTTCACCGAGTCGGAGACCGCGGCGATCGCGCGGTTGGGTCCGCACATCGCTCACGCTCTGCGACAGGCGCTGCTTCTCCACGAACCGAGTGCACAGGGCGATACCACAGCACCTGGGGTCGTCCTTCTCGACGAGCACCTGACCGTGTGCGCCATCACAGCAGAGGCCGAGTTTCTGCTTTCGATCATGACACATGGCAAGGCGGCGAAGCATCCGCTGCCCATGGTCGTCTACACGGTTGCGGCTGCCCTTCACACCATGCGCGAAGCCGCCACCACACCTCTTGTCCTGCCCAGCGCCCGCGTCCAGGCAGCGAACGGGCAGTGGCTCAACGTGCACGCGTCTCGGCTGCGCGGTGAGGCCGGGACGGAGCGGATCGCGGTGATCCTCGAGCCCCTCCAGGCGCGCGCCAGACTGCCCCTCCTCCTGTCCGCGCATGGACTCAGTGACCGGGAGATTGAAGTCGCGACGCTCGTGATCCGTGGGGTCTCGACCCGTGGCATCGTGGACGCGCTGCACATCTCCAGGCACACAGTCCAAGACCACCTCAAGTCCGTCTTCGACAAGACCGGTGTCCACAGCCGCCGCGAACTGGTGGGGCAACTCCTCACCAGGCCGACCCCCGACTCGTGAAGCCAACCGCGGGGGATCGCCGCTCCGCACGGGCAGTCGCTCCGGGGCACGACACGCTAGTGCTCCCACCAAGCATCTCCACGCCACGATCCGTCGTCTCAGCCGGATTGAGGGCGACCCCAGCGCCGGAAGCCCGAGGTGTCGCATACGGGGTTGAGCAGGAGAGGCGGGCCCCCGCGAGTGGTTCGCCCATCCGGGTCCCCGGGCTGACGAGACAGCTCTCGGGACCGCCCTTCGCGAGCTACCGGGTATGCCGAGGTTCGAGATGCCTCATGGCCGGGCCCCGCCCGGGCCTGCTGAGGTCGCTCACCGTCGACCGGCGACGTCGTGCATCGAGGCACTCAGCTCCGTCACCAGTCTCTCGGCGTGGATTCGCGTGAACACCAGGGGCGGCCGGATCTTCAGCGTCGACCCGGCGGCTCCGGTGAGGCCGATCAGAACCCCACGTTCGCGCATCCGGTCCACCAACCGCTGGGCCGTGACGGGGTCGGGCCGGTCGTCGCCGGCGGACCGGATGTCAGCACCGATCGCGAGGCCCCAGCCCCGGGGCGCCGACAGCCTGGGATCACGCGTCGCCAAGTCACTCAGCAGGTCTTTGAGATAGCCGCCGGTACGTTGCGCATTGGCCGTGAGACCCTCTTCGTCCACCGCGCGCAGCACGGCGAGTGCGGCGGCACAGGCGACCATGTTCCCGCCGAAGGTGCTGAAGTAGTCCGTTCTGTCCATGAACTCGTCGATCAGCTCGGCTGGGCCGAGGACGGCCGCGACCGGGAACCCGTTGCCCATCGGTTTGCCGAGTGTCACGAGGTCTGCTTCGAGCTGACCGGCCGCGAAGCTCCAGAGATGGTCGCCCGTGCGGCCGTAACCTGCCTGAACCTCGTCGGCGACGTACAGCCCGCCAGCCGCTCTGACTGCCGCAACCGCGTCCCGTGTCCATTGGTGCGCAGGCCCCAGGATGCCGTCGCTCGTGAAGACGCCGTCTACGAACATCGCGGCAAGTCCGGCACCGCTGTCTGCCAGCGCTGCCGCGGCGGACGTTACGGTGCGCTCGGGCGAAGCCGCACGCTGCGGCGGATCGACCAGTCGGATGTGTGACGGCTGACCGCCGGCCGGCCAGCTCTCCGGCGACATTGCGGCGGTCGCAGACGTGACGCCGTGGTAGGCGTACGTGGTGACGAGGCCGCCCGTGTGGCCGGTGGCGAAGCAGGCGATCCGCCACGCGAGATCGTTCGCCTCGCTGCCAGAGTTCACGTACAGCACCCGGTCGAACCGGCGGTCCGGCATGGACGCGATCAGCCGCTCGGCGAGTTCCACAGGGGCCTCGTGGAGGTAGCGGCTGTTCGTGTTGAGCAGGCGGATCTGCGCTGTCACGGCTGCAGAGACCGCCGGGTGGGAGTGTCCGAGGACTGGCACGTTGTTGTAGGCGTCGATGTACGTGGCACCGTCCGCCCCGTACAGCTCGACTCCCTTGCCGGCGACGAGGTGGACCGGGCGCCGATAGCTCAACGACAGCGGACCGAGCGTACGGTCGCGGGCATCCTTCAGGTCGGCGGTCGTTCGCCGTTCGTACGGAGGGCGCTCGACTGCCCTGGCGAAACGGGCCGTCACCCGGTCGACACCTTCGGACCGTAGCTCCTGCAGGAAGGCCCATGCACCGGGGGACATCTGGGGCGGCAAACCGTGCTGTCGTTGGAGCCAAGTCGAGATGGCCAGTGCCGCAGCACAGCGTCCCGCCACGAGGTCCGCGAGCAGTCCGATCTCGTCTGCTCCCAGCGGCGTGACCGACGCATAGCCGGCGATCATCGACTCGGCCAGTCTCAGGCAGTCGGCTCGTCCGTCGATGACGTCGGCGATCGCTACGGCGAGATCGCACACGAGCGGCGTGTGCGTCAGATCACCGAAGTCGGTAATTCCGCTGATCCGGTGTCGATGGTCGACGAGGACGTTCCCTCGACTCAAGTCGTTGTGGACGACCTGGGCGCGAAGACCCGGGAGGGAGGGCGCCACTCGCTGCTCGTGCTGCGAGATCACGTCGAGCACGACACGGCGGGGCTCCTCGTCAAGAGCCTCCGCCCAGTCCCTGAGCTCCGGCAGTCGCTTGATGTCCCAGGCGATGCGGTAGTCCGCGGCCGGGTGGAAGAAGCCGCGAAGGGCGCGTCCGAGTGAGGCGGCGGTCCGCCCCCACACGAACAGATCCCCGTCTTCGAGCTCCTCGCGGCCCGGGTGGTGTCCGTCCAGGAACGTCATCAAGCGCAGCAGGCAACGACGGCCGGTCGCGTCAGTGGTCGTCGTCCACTCCGCTCCGTCCCGCGTGAGGACGACGTCGGAGATGGGCAGATCGGGAGCCACCCGGCGGATGTGGCGTGCCGCGGCCGTCTGAAAGTCCACCACCTCGGCCGAGTCCGCAGGATTCTGGATCTTGAGTACGTAGGCGGACCCGGAGGGGTCGTCGACACGGAAGTTCAGGTCACGCTCGCCGTGGAGTGGAGTCAACGCACCGCGCACCTCCCAGCTCCGCGCCAAGATGTCCTCGATGTCGGTGACGTCGAGCACGGGTGCTGCCTCGGTCAGCGGGTCCGCCGGATCGGTCGTCACGGCCACCATTGTGCCGGTGGCGGATCGAGCTTCGGCTCCGGCTGTCCGGACCGCCCGCCACCTCCAGGCGAAAGGTCAGTCGCTCTGTGCCAGCAAGCGCGTCGGCGCAGTCCCTGCGAGAGCGGCGAGCGCTCTTGTTTGGTCGGCGGGGGAGCGGTCGAGCCGCGCATGACGAGGGTTCCGCCCAGTCGGCGCCGTGTCGTGTGTGGGGCGGCCCCCTCCTGGCGCGGCTGCAGCCCGAGAGGAGTCCGCTTCGGCGGCGCCCCACGCTCTCACCGCTCGGCCTTTCGGGTCGGCGGCGGCATCATGGCGACGGTCGGGGGTGGATGCTGGTCTGGCTAGCCGCGCATGAAACCATCTCGGGTTCAGGGTTGTCGACGGCCCGGGCCGCCGCGATAGCGCAGCGAGAAGCCGGTCGGAGGGACTCGGGAGGAGCACGTGGGGATGGTGGAGCTCGTCATCTTCGACTGTGACGGCGTCTTGGTCGACAGCGAGCCGATTTCGGCTCGGGTCGGCGCGGCGGTGCTTGCCGACCTTGGCTGGAATGTCAGCCCCGAAGAGCTCATCCGCCGATTTGCCGGCTGTACCGAAGAATACTGGCGAGAAAGCGTCGAGTCCGCGCTTGGCCGGCCCCTCGACGACGGCTGGGAGGCGCCATACCAGTCCTGGTACCAGGACGCCTTCGAGGCCGAGTTGCGGGCAGTGCCTGGTGTGGCCGATGTCCTGCAGTCGCTGACTGTGCCATTCTGCGTGGCCTCGAACGGGTCACATGAGAAGATCCGCGCAAACCTGAGGAGGGTCGGCCTGGAAGAGGCGTTCGAGGGCCGCTTCTTCAGCGCTCAGGACGTGCGACAGGGCAAGCCAGCCCCCGACCTCTTCCTGCACGCAGCTCGCACTATGGGTGTGGCGCCCGGGCGTTGCGCGGTGATCGAGGACTCGCCCACGGGTTTAGCGGCGGCACGAGCGGCCGGGATGCAGTGCTTGGCCTACGCGGCCGGGCTGATCCCCGTTGACCGACTTGTCGGACCGGCCACCACAGTCTTCGATGACATGAACCAGCTGCCCGGGCTCATCGGGTCGCTCGTCGACGGCGACTGACATCGGTCTGGAGGCGTGCCACGATGTCTCGAGACACCAGTCAACGGTGTCTCGAGACATCACATCGGTGGTCCCGGCCCGGAAAGCAAGTCGTGCCTCGCGGGCGTTGCTCAGGGGACCGCCGGCACGTTCAGGCCTGCAGGCGGTTCCCTGAGAACACGCCAGAGCCCCGCGCGAGAACCGAGTTGTCCGAATCAGAGAAGACGGTGACGCGGTACGTGCCGGAGATGTGGTCGTCTTGCAATCGTCCGCGTACCTG
>JAWWPH010000248.1:0-2821 GCA_033850875.1 Nocardioidaceae bacterium
TTGGCCTCCAGCAGGTCGCCTCTCTCCATCCCCTTGGTGCGCGGCCGGGCTCCGACCAGCAGCGCCAGGTTGACCCCGTCGAAGATGGTCTCCGGGTCGTCACCGGTCTCGACCGCGGCGAGGGCCGGGAACGCGCAGTCGTCCAGCTCCATCACCACGCCCTCGAGCGCCTTGAGGGCGGGCGTGACCTCGAGCAAGCGAAGCTCGACGGGGGTGTCCGGCCCCAGCAACGACCCGCTGGCGATCCGGAACAGCAGGCTGTAGCCGATCTGACCGGCTGCGCCGGTGACGGCCACCTTGACGGGACGTGCGCTCACTGGGACTCCTCGACGAGACGTACTGGGGGTACCGCGACGCTAGCAACTCCGGGCGCACACGGGGGTACGGGGTGACCGGTCGGCCCTGTCGGCCGGGCGTCCGACGGCGAACCGGCCGCCCGAGGAGCGCAACGCCTGCCGGCTCCCGATGGGATATCTTGTCGTCAAGAGATCTGCCCAGACGACCCGCGGGAGCCAGAGCCATATGCCGAAGATCAAGGTCCAGAACCCTGTCGTAGAGCTCGACGGCGACGAGATGACGCGGATCATCTGGCAGTTCATCAAGGAGCGCCTGATCCACCCGTACCTCGACGTGGATCTCGACTACTACGACCTGGGCATCGAGAGCCGGGACGCGACCGACGACCAGGTGACCGTCGACGCCGCCGAGGCGATCAGGCGGCACGGCGTCGGCGTCAAGTGCGCCACGATCACGCCCGACGAGGCGAGGGTCAAGGAGTTCGGGCTGAAGAAGATGTGGCTCTCGCCCAACGGCACCATCCGCAACATCCTCGGTGGCGTGGTCTTCCGGGAGCCGATCATCATCAGCAACATCCCGCGGCTGGTACCGGGCTGGACCAAGCCGATCGTCATCGGCCGTCACGCCCATGGCGACCAGTACCGCGCCACGAACTTCACGGTGCCCGGACCCGGCACGGTGACGATCACGTACACGCCGTCGGACGGCTCCGAACCGATCGAGCACGAGGTCGTGCGCATGCCGGAGGGCGGCGGTGTCGTCATGGGCATGTACAACTTCACCAGGTCGATCGAGGACTTCGCGCGTGCGTCGCTGTCGTACGGGCTCCAGCGCAACTACCCGGTGTACCTCTCGACCAAGAACACGATCCTCAAGGCGTACGACGGGGCGTTCAAGGACATCTTCCAGCGGATCTTCGACGAGGAGTTCAAGGCCGACTTCGACGCCGCCGGACTGACCTATGAGCACCGACTGATCGACGACATGGTCGCGGCGGCGATGAAGTGGGAGGGAGGGTACGTCTGGGCCTGCAAGAACTACGACGGCGACGTGCAGTCCGACACCGTGGCACAGGGCTTCGGGTCGCTTGGGCTGATGACCTCGGTGCTGATGACGCCCGACGGCAAGACGGTCGAGGCGGAGGCGGCGCACGGCACGGTGACGCGGCACTTCCGGCAGCACCAGCAGGGCAAGCCGACGTCCACGAACCCGATCGCCTCGATCTTCGCCTGGACGGGAGGGTTGAAGCACCGCGGCAAGCTCGACTCCACGCCCGATGTGACGGCGTTCGCCGAGGCACTCGAGGAGGTGTGTGTCGAGACCGTCGAGGAGGGGAAGATGACCAAGGACCTCGCGCTGCTCGTCGGCACGGACCAGTCCTGGCTCACCACGGAGGAGTTCCTCGCGGCGCTCGACGACAACCTGCAGAAGAAGATGGTCTGACCCTCACCCCTCCCCGTCGACCGGGCGCAAAAGTCTGGTCGAGTGGGCGCAAAAGTCTGGTCGAGTGGGCGCCAAAGTCCGGTCGAGTGGGCGCAAAAGTCCGGTCGAGTGGACGCAAGAGTTCGGCGAGCGAGCATACGTTCGCTGCTACGTCGCGTTGACCGCCCGGGCGAGATTGCTGGCCCCTGGCTGACTCCTCGACGGGAAGTTCCTGACTCCTCGGTGTGAACCAAGTTCCCCCTGGGTGGAAGTCAGTGACTCCTCGGCGGGGTCAGGAGACGCGGTGGGCGCCCGGGGACGGCTTGGGGTCGTACACGGTGGGGGGCTTCCATCCCTCGTCGGAGTACGCCCGGCGTACCTTGGCCAGCACCGCCTCGGCGTCGTCGGCGCGGCACAGCGCGAGGGCACAGCCGCCGAAGCCGCCGCCCACCATGCGCGCCCCCAGCGCCCCCGCCGACAGTGCCGCGTCGACCGTGACGTCGAGCTCGGTGCAGGACACCTCGTAGTCGTCGCGGAGCGACAGGTGCGAGGCCGTCAGCTGCGCGCCGATGTCGCCGGGCCGGCCGGCGTCGAGGATGGCGGCGACCTGTTCCACGCGGGCGATCTCGCTCACGACGTGGTGCGCCCGACGGCGCAGCCGCTCGTCGTCGAGCCCGACGAGCTGTGCAGCGGTCGCGTCCCGTAGCGAGCGCAGACCGAGGTCGGCGGCGGCGGCGGCGCAGTCCTCCCGGCGGGCGCCGTACTCGCTGTCCACCAGCGAGTGCCGCACGTTGGTGTCCATGAGCAGCAAAGTCAGACCTGCGTCGGCGATCGTGAAGGGTATCGACCGGGTGGTGAGGTCGCGGCAGTCCAGCAGCAGCGCCGAGTCCGCCTCGCACAGCATTGCCGCCAGCTGGTCCATGGTTCCCGTCGGCGCACCGACGTAGTCGTTCTCCGAGTCCCGTGCGACCGCCGCCAGGTCCCGAGGGCTGAGCTCGCTGCCCACCTCGTCGTCGATCGCACAGGCGACCGAGCAGGTGAGGGCTGCCGACGACGACAGTCCGGCCCCCAGCGGGACGTCGCTGGAGATGGTGATGTCGAG
>JAWWPH010000256.1:0-2590 GCA_033850875.1 Nocardioidaceae bacterium
GCACCGTGAACATCTCCGGCGGGAAGCTGAGCGCCTCGTAGATCAGGCCGCTGTAGAAGTCGACGTTCGGGTAGAGCTTGCGGGACACGAAGTAGTCGTCTTCCAGCGCGATCTTCTCCAGCTCGACGGCGATCTTGAGCAGGGGGTTGACCCCGACCACCTCGAACACGTCGTCGCACGCCTTCTTGATGATCGTGGCGCGCGGGTCGTAGTTCTTGTACACCCGATGGCCGAACCCCATCAGCCGCTCCTTGCCGTTCTTCACCCCCTCGATGAAGTCGGGCACGTTCTCGAGCGAACCGACGCGGCGCAGCATCTTGAGGACCGCCTCGTTGGCACCGCCGTGCAGCGGCCCGAAGAGCGCACCGATGCCTGCGGCGACGGCCGAGTACGGGTCGACCTGCGACGAGCCGACCGAGCGGACCGCGTTGGTCGAGCAGTTCTGCTCATGGTCGGCATGCAGGATGAAGAGCACCTCGAGCGCCTTGACCAGCCGTTCGTCGGCCTCGAACTTCTGCTCGCTCATCTTGAACAGCATCGACAAGAAGTTCGCGGCGTACCCGAGGTCGTTGTCGGGGTACACGTACGGCTTGCCCTGCGCGTGCCGGAAGGCCCAGGCGCCGAGGGTGGGCATCTTCGCGATCAGCCGGACGATCTGCATCTGCCGGACGTTCTCGTCGAAGATGTTGCGCGACTCGGGATAGAACGTCGAGAGCGCGCCCACCGACGCCAGCAGCATGCCCATCGGGTGGGCGTCGTAGCGGAAGCCCTCCATGAAGCTCTTCACGTTCTCGTGCACGAACGTGTGGAACGTGATCTGGTGCTGCCACGCGTCGTACTGCTGCTTGGTCGGGAGCTCCCCGTGCACCAGCAGGTACGCCACCTCGAGGTAGTTCGACTTCTCGGCCAGCTGCTCGATGGGGTAGCCGCGATACTCGAGGATGCCCTTGTCGCCGTCGATGAAGGTGATGGACGAGCGGCAGGAGGCGGTGTTGACGAAGCCGGGGTCGTACACGGCCAGCGGTGAGTCGTCCTCTCCATGCCGGATCTTGGCGAGGTCGGAGCCTCGGACCGTGCCGTCGACGATCGGGACGTCGTACTCCTTGCCGGTGCGGTTGTCGCGGATCGTCAACGAGTCACCGGCAGCGCTGTCAGCGGGTCGGGTGTCGTCCGGCACTCGGCTCTCCTTGCGATCGGGGCCCAGATCATGGGCCGGATGTCGGACACGTGGGGGTGCAGCCGGGCGCCACCTCGGAGGCGTACGACGGGAGGTGTTCGGGTCCAACCTAAGCCCTAGTCGAGAATTGGGCTAACGCACCCGGTCCGGTTCCGGCGTTCCGACTGCAGGACCGCGAGTCGGTCGCCGCCAGGCCGCTTCCGCGGCGTTTTGACCCTGACCGCCAACGGCCGGTATTCTGGGCGGTCGCCGTGCCTTTCGGTCGGCGACGAGCAACAGACACCCTATCGACCGTCCATGCCGGCTGCCGAAATGCCGTTTCAGCCGCAGGACGCGAACACCACCGAGACGAACGAAGGTCGACGACCGTGCGCACGTACAGCCCGAAGCCAGCCGAGCTCACGCATGAGTGGCATGTCATCGACGCCACGGACGTCGTGCTCGGTCGGTTGGCCGTCCAGGTCGCGACCTTGCTGCGCGGCAAGCACAAGCCGACGTTCGCCCCGCACATGGACACCGGGGACTTCGTGATCGTGGTCAACGCCGACAAGGTCGCACTGTCGGGCAACAAGCGCGAGACGAAGATGGCCTACCGTCACTCGGGGTACCCGGGGGGCCTGTCGACGATGTCGTTCGGCGACCTGCTCGCCAAGGATCCGCGTCGCGCCGTCGAGAAGGCGGTGTGGGGGATGCTTCCCAAGAACCGCCTCAGCCGCCAGCTGCTCAAGAAGCTGAAGGTGTACTCCGGGCCTAACCACCCCCACAAGGCTCAGCAGCCCCAGCCGTTCGAGATCGTCCAGATCTCGCAGTGACCTTCCCGCCGGCTCACCCCGGCACTCCACCGCAGCACGAAGTGAGGACCTTCCGTGGCGCAGACCACCGACACTCCCGTTGACACCGACGTCCCGAGCGAGTACACGACCGAGAGCGCGCCCGCGTCGGACGCTCCGGCCCGCTCGGTCAACATCGCCGCCGCCGGCGCCACCGGTCGTCGCAAGGAAGCCGTCGCGCGCGTCCGAATCGTCCCGGGCACCGGCACCTGGACGGTCAACGGCCGCACGCTCGAGGAGTACTTCCCCAACAAGCTGCACCAGCAGCTCGTCAACGAGCCGTTCGTCCTCACCCAGCTGACCGGTCAGTACGACGTGGTCGCCCGGATCCACGGCGGCGGTCTGTCCGGCCAGGCGGGTGCCCTGCGTCTCGGGTTGTCCCGTGCGCTCAACGAGACCGACGTGGAGGCCAACCGTCCGGCCCTCAAGCGGGCCGGGATGCTGCGCCGCGACGCCCGCATCAAGGAGCGGAAGAAGGCCGGCCTCAAGAAGGCCCGCAAGGCGCCGCAGTACAGCAAGCGCTGAGTCCCGGCCGCCCCTCCCGTGGCACGACTCTTCGGCACTGACGGCGTTCGGGGCATCG
>JAWWPH010000261.1:0-3002 GCA_033850875.1 Nocardioidaceae bacterium
GCTCGTGCCGTCCGCGGCAGCCACGAGCAGGGCGAGCCGGGCGTCGTCGCTGAGGACTGCGGCACGCCCGATGAACTACCGGCTGATCTGCTCCGAGACGGCGAGCGGGGACTCCGACGGCACCGCGTCGACGTCATCGAGCCGGTCACCGAGCTCGAGCAGGCCGAGTGGGTTCCCCGCCGTGGCACGGTGCAGCCTCGCGAGCTTCTCCTCGGCGACGGCACCCACCACGCCTTCGAGCAGTTCGCGGGCAGCCTCCAGGTCCAGCCCTGCCAGCGACAGTGCGGGAAGCGCGGACCACAGCACGGCGCCGGGCTCGGCCGGCCGGACGGTCACCACGATCGCGACCGGGTCGGAGATCAGCCGCCGTGCGGCGAAGGCGACGGCCTCGGCCGACGGCTGGTCGAGCAGGTGCGCGTCGTCGATGAGGACCGCCAACGGGGCGTCCTCGGCGGCGCGCGCGAGCAGGCTCAGTGTCGCCGCGCCCACGGCGAAGCGGCTCGGCGTGGTCTCGGGACGTCCCTCGATGAGGAGAGCCGACGACAACGCGGCGGCCTGCGGCCCGGGAATGGAGTCGAGGAGCGGCAGCACCGGTCGCAGCAGCTGGAGGAGCCCTGCGAACGGAATGAACTGCTCGGACTCCACCCCCTGTGCACGCAAGACGCGCATGTCCTCGACCAGCGTCTCCGCCTCGGCCAGGAGCGTCGTCTTGCCGATGCCAGGCTCGCCGCTCAGCACCAGGACGCGGCTGTCGCCGACCCGCGCTCCGGACATGAGCGACCCGATGGCGCGCCGTTCAGGGTCCCGCCCGACCAGCATCCAGTGAGTGTAGGGGAGCCGATCGGCGTCACCCCGCCCGAAGACCGGGTGCGGTGCCCCGTCCGCGAAGACTAGGTGGGGCACCTGATGCGGCGGCGCGGCCCGCCGACCTACGTTCACGGCAGACACCAGTCACCACAACGAGAGGACTACTCAGATGACTGACCTGCAAGAGACCGCCGCGGTGGACATGGACAAGCTGATGGCGTTCGTGTTCCGGAGCGTCGGCGAGGTCGGGGCCACGCTGAACGCCGCCCTGGTCGTGATGGGCGACAAGCTCGGCTACTACCGGGCCATGGCCGCGTCCGGGCCGACGACGCCGAGCCGGCTGGCCGACGACACCCGTACCGCCGAGCCGTACGCGCGGGAATGGCTCAACGCCCAGGCGGCCGGAGGCATCGTCGAGTACGACCCGGCGACCGGGTTGTACACGCTGCCACCCGAGCAGGTGGTCGCCTTCACCGACGAGTCGAGCCCAGCCTTCCTGCCCGGCTTCTTCCAGATCGCCGTCGGGACCGTCGAGGATTCGGGCAAGATTCCCGAGCTCGCGCGCAGCGGCGCCGGCTACGGATGGCACGAACACAACACGGACGTGCACGAGGGGTGCGAGCGCTTCTTCAGGCCCAGCTACCACGCCCACCTGGTCGCCGAGTGGCTTCCGGCGCTCGGCGATGTCGTGGCCAAGCTGGAGCGGGGCGCCCGGGTCGCGGACGTGGGGTGTGGTTACGGGGCCTCGACCATCATCATGGCGCAGGCCTTCCCCCGATCGACGTTCTTCGGATCGGACTACCACGCCGGCTCCATCGCGGAGGCCCGCGACCGCGCAGAGGCCGCAGGAGTCAGCGACCGCGTTCATTTCGAGGTGGCGGGCGCCGACGGGTTCAGCGGCAGCGACTACGACCTGATCACGACGTTCGACGCCCTCCACGACATGGGCGACCCGGTGGGTGCGGCTCGCCACGTCCGCACAGCCATCGCCGACGACGGCACCTGGATGGTCGTGGAGCCGATGGCGGGCGACCACGTCGAGGACAACCTCAATCCGGTCGGCCGGGCCTACTATGGCTTCTCGACGCTGCTGTGCACGCCCGCCTCGCTCTCCCAGGAGGTCGGGCTCGCCCTGGGTACCCAGGCAGGTCCGGCGCGCATCCGCGACGTCGTGGCGACGGGCGGTTTCTCCCGTTTCGCCAAGGTAGCCGAGACGCCGTTCAACCAGGTGCTGGAGGTGAGGCCGTGACCCAGCGGCAGGCTCGCCGCGCCCGCCCGCCGGACGCCAGCGGCACCACCGAGCGCAACGGCGTCCGGCTGGCGTACGAGGTGTTCGGCGCGGGCGACACGACGGTACTGCTGATGCCGACGTGGAGCATCGTGCCCTCCCGGGTCTGGAAGGCGCAGGTCGCGTACCTGGCCCGGCACTTCCGGGTGGTCACCTTCGACGGGCGGGGTAGCGGCCGATCCGGCCGTCCCCGCGGGGCGGCGGCGTACACCGACGAGGAGTACGCCGCCGACACCCTCGCGGTGATGGATGCCACCGACACCCGGGAGGCGGTGCTCGTCGCGCTGTCGTGCGGTGTCGCCTGGTCGGTCCACGTGGCGGCCCAGCAGCCGTCCCGTGTCCTCGGGCTCTTCGCCCTCTCCCCGTCATGCGGTTTGTCGGTGGCCCAGCCCGACCGGGACTCCCACCCCTGGGACCAGCGGACCACCAGTCACGACGGATGGGCGAAGTACAACAAGCACTACTGGCTCGACGGCGACTACGACGACTTCCTGGCCTTCTTCTTCGCCGCCATGTTCACCGAGCCGCACTCGACGAAGCAGATCGAGGACTGTGTCGGATGGGGCCGGGAAATCTCACCGGAGACGCTTGCCGACACCACTGCCGGCCGTCTCGGCTGCGACGGTGCGGTGTGTACACCGCTGGAGCCCCTCTGCAGGCTCATCACGTGTCCCGTCACGGTCGTGCACGGGACGGATGACGCCGTGCGTACGTACCGGATCGGTGAGCGCCTCGCCGACCTCACCGGGGGCTCCCTTACCTTGGTCGAAGGAGGGGGCCACGGGCTGATGTCGCGGCACCCCGTGCGCATGAACCTGATGATCCGGGAATTCGTCGAGCAGGTGTGCCGGCCCCCCCTGGCGCGGCGTACCTGGGTGACCGCACCTCGCCGGCAGCGGCGGGTGCT
>JAWWPH010000293.1:0-6222 GCA_033850875.1 Nocardioidaceae bacterium
ATCTGTGGCCTCTCGGCGGGACATTTCTGCCCGCTCGACCGGAGATTTCTCCCCGCTCGACCGGACATTCCTACCCGATCGACCGGACTTTTCTCCCCGCTCGACCGGACAGGTCTACCCGCTCGGCGGGAGGGGGGACTCCTCCAGCGCGGCTCGTCCTTCCGCCAGCAGTACCTGCTCCGCCCGCTCGTACGTCGCCTGCGCCTCGGGAGCGGTGTCGCCCACCGCTGTCAGGCCCACGCGCCCGTGCTCGGTCAGGCTGCTGATCATGTGGAAGACGATCCCCGCCTGCCTGGACTGGTCGTAGTGGAGGCCGTGCCGGGCAACGATGTCGAAGAGGTCGTCGATGGTGAGCCCACGCAGCTGCGGCGACTCGAGATGGTCTGTCGCGACGAGATGCTTCTCCCGGCCATCGCGGGTCATGAACACCCCGAGCCGCTGGTCGTAGCGACCGTCGGTCAGGAACTGCAGGGTGAGGAACGGATGCGTCGTACCGCCCTTGCGCAGGTTGATCTCGATGGCGTACGACCTCCAGGACCCGTCGGGAGCCCGCACGACGACGAAGTCGACGGCGAATCGGCCCAGTACCCCCTCGCGGGCGAGCAGCTTCCCCACCCGCGTCGCCTGCTCACTGATCGTGCTGGAGTACGCCGGGTCGGCGGGGAACACACAGCCCAGGTAGCTCTGGCCGCTGGCCCCGCCGAGGAGCTGGTCGTGCGTCGAGAGAAGCTCGACCTCACCGCCTGGTACGACCCGGAGCTGCACACTCGGGCTGCGCAGGTCGTCGCCGCAGATGCGCTCCTCGACGACTCCGCCTCGCTCCTCGAACTTCGCAACATAGGCGGAGAACGGCGTCTGGGGCGACTCGAGCTGCATCTGCATCAGGCGCCCGGCAACGGCCTCCGGCTCGGTGGCGTCGCCAGGCGGTGGGACGTTCCTCAGGTCAACGAGCGCGTTGCCCTCGCCTGACACTCCCTCGTTGAGCTTGACGATGACTTCGGTGATCGCGGGGTTCGCGCTTCGCATCGAGCAGATCGCGGCACCCAGCTCGTCGAGGTCGTGCAGGTCCTCGGCCCCCTGCGGATGGGGCACGCCCACCGCGCTGAAGATGCGGCGGCACCCGGTCTTGGTGCCCAAGTCGGCCAACCTGGGATCGGCGCCGTACATCGGGATGTCGAGTGACAAGGCGATGTCGCGCTCCAACGGGGTGGTGTTGTACGGGATCAGGTGACAGTGCTCGCGGTTCGGCACCAGAGCCCCGATCCGCGCGAGCAGGCGGGGCCTGGCGAGCAGCTTCGCACTCAGCGACTGAGGCGAGGCGTCGTTGACCGAGATCAGCGACAGCCGTGCGCGCGCATGGCTGGGAATGACTCCGGGGAGCAGGGCGAGGTAGTACTCGACGATCGTCGGGGCGATCGGCATCGAGGTGACGTACACCATCCGCAGCCGGGGGTGCCGGAGCAGCAGCAGCAGGAAGAGGTAGCGCTCCTCGTAGGCCTGCGTGAGGCTGCCGCTGTACGTGACGGCCCGGTCGAGCGTGACCGACGGGACGACGACGACCGAGCCGTCCTCGAGATCCCTGTCCAGCCCCTCCCAGACGGGCTTCATCCGGCGCTGGAGGTCGTCGAACCGCTCGTACCGCTCGTCGGGGCTCAGCCGCGACAGCGGGACGGCCGGGCTCGGACGCGTCGTCGTGGTCATCGGATCACACTCGCAGACTTGGTCGAGACGACATCGAAAACAGTGACGGGCCGGCTGAAGCCCCGCAGGGACAGGTCGCCGACGTGCCGGGTGTCGACGGCCTCCTCGGTCGCCGCCATCACCCGCTGGCTGATGAGGATCTGCCCTGCGGCCGCCTCGGCGCACAGCCGGGCGGACAGGTTGATGACGCTCCCGATCGCCGTGTAGTCCGAGCGCCCTTCGAACCCGATCCTGCCGAGCGTCGCGTAGCCCTGTGCGACACCGATGCCGAAGCCCAGGTCGTAGCCGCAGCGGCGCCATGACAGCGCCAGCTCGGCCACCCGGTCGCGCATCTCGACCGCCATCGTCACCGCCCGCTGAGGCGCGTCGTCACACGGGATCGGGTCGTTGAAGAAGACCATCAGCCCGTCGCCGATGAAGTGATCCAGGGTCCCCTCGTACGCGAAGATGATCTCGCCCAGCGCCGCGTGGTACTCCTGCAGGACTGCCATCACCTCCTCGGGCTCGCACGCCTCCGCGAACGAGGTGAACCTCCTCAGGTCGCAGAAGACGACGACGATCTCGCGGCGGTGGCTCTCCAGGAACGACTCATCGCCGGAGTCGACGACCAGTTCCACCAGCTGCGGCGACAGGAACCGCTGCAGCCGCCTGACCCGCTCGAGCTCCTCCACCTGGGCCTCGACCCGGCTCTCGAGCTCACGGTTCCAGGACGAGAGCTCAGCGGCCTGCCGCTCGATCGTGTCGTGGTAGCGCTTCAGCCGCACCAGCGAGGCGACCCTCGCCAGCAGCTCGCCCTGGTTGAGGGGCTTCGCGACGAAGTCGTCGGCGCCCGCCTCGATGGCGGAGACCTTCTCCTGCTCGCCGCTCGCGGTGAGCATCACGATCGGCAGGAAGGCGGTCCGCGGATCCGCCCGGATCCGTCGGCACACCTCGTACCCGTCCATCCCGGGCATCAGGATGTCCAGTAGCACCAGATCGGTACCCGAGTCGGACAGCAGCTCGAGTGCCTCCTCGCCGGAGGCGGCACCTCGTACGCGGTAGCCCCGGGGACTCAGGATCGCGTCCAGCAGCCGCAGGTTCTGCGGCTGGTCGTCGACCGCCAGGATCGTCGCGTCGCCGGTCACGCTAGCCGGAACCCTCGCGTCGCTGGTCACAGGAGCCGGGACCGTCGCGTCGCCGGTCACGGGACGCTCTTCGTCCGCAGGAAGCCCCTGACCTGGTCGGGGAAGTCCCGCACGCTGATCGGCTTCGCGATGTAGCCGTCGAACCCGGCGACCAGGGTGCGGTGCCGGTCGGACTTCATCGCGAACGCGGTGACCGCCACCACCGGCAGGGCGCTCGTCACCGGATCGGCGCGCAGCTGCCGCAACGCCTCCATCCCGTCGATGCCCGGCAGTTGGAGGTCGAGCAGGACGACGTCGGGCTGCAGCCGGCGCGCCAGGTCGACGCCCTCCTCGCCCGACCTCGCCTCGGACACGCCGAAACCGGCGAACTCCAGCACGTCCTTGACGAGCTTGAGGTTCTTCGCGTTGTCCTCCACGACGAGGACGTGCGGTCTCACCACCGTGCCTCCTTCACGCCCTGCTCGTGTCTGTCAGTGCGGACGCGTCGACCACGCGGACGTCGGCAAGCGCCTGGAGCAGGTCGTCTCGTCTCACCGGCTTCACCAGGTAGCCGGCCGCACCCAGCGCCAGGCCCTTCGCGCGCTCGTCGACGATCGACACGACGACCACGGGGACGGCCGCGGTCGCGGGGTCGGCCTTGAGGGCACGCAGCACGTCCCAGCCGTCCATCCTCGGCAGCCGGATGTCGAGGATCACGGCCGCGGGCTGCTGCCGGCGTACGGCCTGGAGCCCCTCTTCGCCGTCTCGGGCCACCACGACGTCGATCGCGGCGCCCTCGAGGTAGGCGGAGAACAGGTCCAGCGAGGGACGGTCGTCCTCGACCAGGACGACGCGGGGGAAGCCGGCATGGGAGTCGCCCGGGCTCGGGCCGCGTGCCGAGCCGGTCGACACGAGCGGGATCGAGAAGGCGAACGTGCTGCCGAGCCCGACCTCACTGGTCAGCCACAGCCTGCCGTTCAGGAGCTCGACGATCCGGCGGGACAGGGTCAGCCCGAGACCGGTCCCCTCCTCCTTGGGTGCGCCCCTGCCGCCTTGCTGGAAGGACTCGAAGATGCGGTCACGGTCCTCGGGAGGCACGCCGACCCCGGTGTCGGTGACGGCGACCACCAGGTCGTCGCCCTCCCGCCTGGCGCTTACCGTGACACTCCCCCCGGCAGGCGTGAACTTCACTGCGTTCGTGACCAGGTTGAGGACGACCTGCTTGAACCGCAGCTCGTCGGCCTCCACGACGTCGAGGTCTGCCGCGACGTCGAGGCTGAGAGCAATGGCGTGCAGTGACGCCCGCTCGCGGACGAGAGACATCGCGTACTCGAGCGCCCCGCGCACCGAGAACGCCGTCAGGTCGAGCTCCATCTTGCCGGCCTCGACCTTGGACAGGTCCAGGATCTCGTTGAGCAGCTCCAACAGGTGCTTGCCCGAGCTCCAGATGTCGTGGAGGTACTCCTCCTGACGCTCGTTGAGGTCGCCGAACATCTTCTCCAACAGCACCTCGGAGAAGCCGATGACGGCGTTCAGCGGCGTGCGCAGCTCGTGCGACATGCTCGCCAGGAACTCTGACTTGTGCTGGCTGACGACCTGCAGCTCGGCGCTCTTCGTCTCGACCTCGCGGAACAGTCGGGCGTTGTGGATCGCGAGTGCCGACTGGGCCGCGAAGTTCTGGAGCAGGTCGAGGGTCTCATCGGTGAAGGCGCCGGCCGTCCTGCGCCGTACGACCAGTGCGCCGATGATGCGGCTCTGGCGCAGCATGGGTACGGCTGCCACTGAGCGCCAGCCGCCGTCGTACAGGCACTGCAGGTGGGAGTCGAGCGTGATCTGGTCGAGGTCGGGCTCGGCCAGCGGTCGGCCTTCGATCGTGGCCCGTCCGACCAGGGTCGAGTCGAGGTCGATCCGGGTGCCGCGCAGCCGGTCCAGCACGTCGTCGGCCGTACCGAAGGCGCTCCGCACGGAGAAGCCACGCTCGGCCTCGTCGTACTCCATGATCGACCCGCCGTCGGTATGGGTGAGCCGGACGGCGTTCATCACGATCGCCGCGAGCACCTGGTCCAGATCGAGGCTCGCGCTGATGGCCTCCCCCACCTCGCCGAGTGCCCTCAGCTGTTCGAGGTTCCGGGCCAGCTCGGTGCTGCGTGCCTCCAGCGCCTGGACCAGGTTGACGTTGTGCACCGCGATGGCCGCCTGCGAGGCGAAGGCGCCGAGCAGGCCCGTCGAGCGCGCGTCGAAAGGGTCCACCTGGTTCCGCAGCACCGACAGGACTCCCACGACGTGATCGTCCAGCAGCATCGGTGCCGACATGACGGTCCGGTAGCCGGCCAGTCGCTGCATGTCCTGTCGCCCGTAGTCCGGGTCCGCGAGCACGTCCGCGACCTGCTGGATACGCCGGTCGAGGCCGACGCGGCCGGTCAGTGTGCTGCGATCCTGAGCCATGGGGTGGCGGCGGACATGCTCGGTGTACTCGTCGGACAGGCCGACGGACTTCGACAGCCGGTAGCTGCCTTCCTGGAGGAGCGAGATCTGCGCGGCGTGCGCGCGGCACAGCCTCCGGGCGCTCTCGACGATGGTGTCCAGCACGGCGTCGGGGTCGGAGGCATGCCGCCCGAGCGCGGTGAGCACCTCACTGGTGGCCGCGAACTGTTCTCGGGCATCGGCGAGGTCGGCGAGCAGCCTCGCGCTCTCGTCGGAACTGGCGCCGCCGGCGGCCGTCTCCTCTGGCATGCCTGCTCCTCGCCCACCGTGCAGGGGTCAGGCGGGCCTGTGTACCCGAGTGTGCTCCGAGCGGCGGCCCGTTGGCAACGGAACTCAGGCGAGCAGTCGCGTACGTCGCCGCGGGAGTCCGTCGCTCAGCCGCCTGCCGTGACCGCCGACCGCGTAGTCTGGGGCCTGTGACGATTGCCCCCGAAGGACGACGGATGCTGCGCCTCGAAGTGCGCAACGCCGAGGTTCCGATCGAGCGCAAGCCGCCGTGGATCAAGACACGGGCGCGGATGGGACCCGAGTACCGCGACCTGCAGGGGCTGGTCAAGCGCGAGGGCCTCCACACGGTCTGCCAGGAAGCCGCCTGTCCGAACATCTTCGAGTGCTGGGAGGACCGCGAGGCGACGTTCCTCATCGGCGGCGACCAGTGCACCCGACGCTGCGACTTCTGCCAGATCGACACCGGCAAGCCCGAGGACCTCGACGTCGGCGAGCCACTGCGCGTCGCCGAGAGTGTGCGCACCATGCAGCTGCGCTACGCGACCGTGACCGGGGTCTGCCGAGACGACCTCCCCGACGAGGGTGCCTGGCTGTACGCCGAGACGATCCGCAAGATCCACGAGCTCAACCCCGGGGTAGGCGTGGAGATGCTCGCGCCGGACTTCAGCGGCAACCCGGCGTACCTCGGACAGCTCTTCGACGCCGC
>JAWWPH010000305.1:0-2714 GCA_033850875.1 Nocardioidaceae bacterium
CTCGGCGAAGCCACCCGCCTGGGTGACCCCGATGGCGCGGTAGTTGTCGCAGAGGTTCTCGCGCCCGACATGGCAGTAGTGGCAGCGGCCACAGGGCAGATTGGGGTCGACAGCGACAACATCGCCGACCTGGGTCCCCTCGACGCCGTCGCCCAACGCAACCACCTCACCGGACAGCTCGTGCCCGGGCGTCAGCGGATATTTCGCCGACGTCAGCTCACCCTCGAGAATGTGCATGTCGGTGCCACACAGCCCGCACACGCTGACGCGGACCAGGACTTCGCCAGGGCCGGGGGACGGGTCGGGGACGTCTCTCACCGCCCACGAGCGGGGGCCTGTCACTTCTACAGCACGCACAGCAGATCGCCTCTTCTCCAGCCGAGCAGCCCGATGCGGGCAGGTCGGGCGAGTTTCCCTCCGTGACGTTGTGACGTCAATCTGCTGGCCCATATGGGAGGCTGGATGCTCACATGAGCAGAGGATCGCCATGACAGTCCCTTCAGGTCCGGCTCACCTCGTCTTGATGGCGTCGGTGGCCCGTCGGTACTACCTCGACGGCAGATCAAAGGTGGAGATCGCTGACGAGTTCGATCTGAGCCGGTTCAAGGTGGCCCGGCTCCTCGACAGCGCCCGGACCACCGGACTCGTGCGGATCGAGATCGAGTATCCGACGGGGATCGACGTCGAGCTGTCGGGCCGGCTCAGAGACGCGTACGGTCTTCGGCACGCCGTGGTGGTGGACGGCTACGAGGACGAGCCCGCCGCCTTGAGGCGACGCGTGGGCGCTGCGGCCGCCGAGCTGCTCCGGGAGATCACGACGCCGTCCGACGTCCTTGGCCTGGCCTGGGCCCGCTCAGTGAGCGCGATGACCGCGGCCCTGACCAGGCTTCCGACCGTCCCCGTCGTCCAACTCACCGGCGCGCTGCAGCTGAGCGACGCGAGCGCCGGGACCGGCTCCGTCGACAGCTCGATCGAGATCGTGCGGGACACCGCCCGCATCTCCGGTGGGCCCGCCTACCTCTTCTACGCGCCCTTCATCCTCAGGGACGCGGAGACGGCCCGCGCGCTGAGGCGTCAGCCCGAGGTGGCGAGGGCGTTCGAGCAGGTGTCGTCGGTGACCAAGGCCGTCGTCGGCGTTGGTCTGTGCGAGCCGGGTCAGTCGACCGTCTACGACGCGATCGGGGCTCGCGAGCAGCGGGTGCTGCGCAGGCTCGGCGTACGCGGCGAGATCTCGGGAGTCCTCGTCGACGCCGAGGGCGCACCGGTCCGGGCAGGGCTGGCAGCCCGGATGATCGGCATCGGAGCCGCACAGCTGCGCCGGATACCCGAGGTCATCGCGATCGCGTACGGGACAAGGAAGGCCCCCGCCGTCCATGCCGCACTGAGCGGTGGTCTGGTCGGTGGGCTGGTGACGCATCGGGCGCTCGCCGAGGTCCTCGTGGCAGAGATCGACGCCGTGCCGGAGGGCGGCGGGTCGAGCCGCTGACGACCCGGCGCAGCGGTCAGGTGGACGGATCGGTCATCTGCCGGCGCAGGGCACGGGCGTGGCGGGCTAGGGTCCTTCGGGTCCGATGACTTCGAAGCGGGAGGGCGGTCCAACCGGGTATGGAGACGACAGCGGGCTACGTCGACGTCAACGGGCTGCACATGTACTACGAGGACTGCGGTGACGGGTCGCCGTTGGTGCTCCTGCACGGCGGGATGATGAGCGTCGACCTGAGCTTCGCCGACCTGATCCCCGAGCTCGCCACGAGGCACCGGGTGATCGCCCTCGAGGCGCAGGGGCACGGGCGTACGGCCGACATCGACCGCTCGATCACCCCCGCGGCTCTGGCCAGTGACGTGGTCGGCCTGCTGGACCAGCTCGGCCTGGACCGGGCGCACGTCCTGGGTCACAGCCAGGGCGCCGCGACGGCGCTGGAGCTCGCGGTGTCGTATCCGGACCGGGTGCGCTCGGTCGTGCCCATGTCAGCGTCGGTCCGGATGGAGGGGATGCACGAGGACCTGACCGACCCGGTCAGGCAGGCGACCTCCACCAGGATGCCGACGCAGCAGGACTTCGCGGCCATGCAGGAGACCTATGCTCGCCTGTCCCCCCATCCGGACCACTTCAACGACTTCTTCGTGTCCCTGGCGCAGTCGGCCGCGGACCTGCAGGGGTGGTCGGACGAGCAGCTGGCGGCGATCACCGCGCCGACGCTGCTGGTGATCGGCGACCGCGACTTCGTGACGATCGAGCACGGCGCGCTGATGCTGGAGCTGATACCGGGCTCCAGCCTCGCGGTCCTGCCGGGTGCCACCCACATGGACGTGACCCGCCGCGGCGATCTGCTGCTGCCCATGCTCGCCGCCTTCCTGGACTGAGCGTCCCATCCTTGCAGCGACGCAGCCTTCGAGCGGAGCTCTCACGCGGCCCCACCCGCCCGGAACGGATCGCGGCGAGACGAATTTCCTGCGCCGAGGGCCTCGACGCGCACGGAAAGTCTTGACGGGTCCCGATGTTAGCGTTAACGATAGGTGGACCGTAGCGGAGAGTGAAAGGAGCGCAGGCTGCGTTACGAGGTCCCGGGTCAGTCACGAGAAACCAAGACTGGCGACGCTCTCGGTGGGGCGGGGCAGCAACACCTTGGCGATCTGTCGTGTGGCGCCGCCGGTGTTAGCGCTAACAGCGAGCTCTCTCGCGACCGACAGGATAAGGAGTGTCATGCACAGAT
>JAWWPH010000041.1:0-3562 GCA_033850875.1 Nocardioidaceae bacterium
CGGTCACCAAGCGGGACCTCATCCGGTACTCCGCCCAGATCGCGCCGGTCCTGTTGCCCTACCTCAGCCGGCGAGCGCTCAACCTGCACCGCTACCCGAACGGCGCGGAGTCGAAGGGCTTCTGGCACAAGGAGGTCCCGAAGCACGCACCCGACTGGCTGCCGCGCTGGGACAACCCGGAGGCCGATCCCGGCGAGACCCGCACCTACCTGGTCGTCGACGAGCCTGCCGCGCTCGTGTGGGCGGCGAATTTCGGCGCGCTGGAGTGGCACGCCTGGACGTCGCGCGTCGACCAGCCACGCAAGCCGACGTACGCGCTGATCGACCTGGACCCTGGGCCGAAGACGAGCTGGGAGGACCTGCTCACGCTCGCACGGCTCCACCGGACCGCCTTCGAGCACATGGGCGTCGTCGCCCGCCCCAAGGTCACCGGCCGCCGGGGGATCCAGATCTGGGTACCGATCGCCCGCGGACCCGACTTCGGCACGACCCGCGCCTGGGTCGAGCGGCTGTCCAAGAGCGTCGGCATGGTGGTGCCGGAGCTCGTCAGCTGGAAGTGGAACGTCGACGAGCGCGAGGGGTTGGCCCGCCTCGACTACACCCAGAACGCGATCAACAAGACGCTGGTCGCGCCGTACAGTCCCCGGCCGGCGGCCGGTGCTCCGGTCTCGGCGCCGATCGACTGGGACGAGCTCGACGATCCCAGCCTGTCGCCGGACGGATATACGATCCGAACCATCGGCGACCGCATCGCCGCGAAGGGTGACTTGTTCGCCGACGTGCTCCATCACGCCCAGCGCCTGCCCGTCATCAAGTAGCCATCCGGCGGCTGTATCACATCACCCGAAGACCACTCCTACGGGTCACGGAGAACAGGACAACCAGGAGGACCGATGAACATACGCGGACGACTCTTCGTCCCCATGGCGGTCGCGGCGCTCGCTTGCGGCACGCTCACGCTGGCCCCGGCCGGCGCGGTGCCCGCAGCCTCGACCACGAGCTGCACCGGAGCGCAGCTCGGCGCACACCTCGGTTTGTCGGAGGGCGCGGCCGGTACGACGTACCAGGTCGTCCGCTTCCGCAACCACGGATCGTCGGCGTGCATCCTCGACGGCTTCCCGCGGTTCGTCTACCTCAACGCCGCCGGCAGCCAGATCGGGTACGCCGCCCAGCCGACCGGCACGCACCACGCGGTGACGATCCAGCCCGACCACGTCGCCGTCGGGGCGCTCGGCATCCCCGCCTACCAGAACTTCCCGAGGGCTCGCTGCCACCCACGGCACGCCACGGCGATCCGCGTCACGGCACCGGGCACGCACAAGCACCACACGCTGCCGCTGTCCGTCACGGTGTGCACCACGAAGTTCGGCCGATCGACGTCACTCGCTGTCCGGCACCGCTTCTGACGAGGCCGCCTCCGCCTCCTGCGCCGCCCGCATCGCCTCCTGGGCGATCGGCGGTGGGGAGTGGAAGTCGAAGGCACGGAACAGCACGGCGTTGCGCACCCCCATCGCTCGCCCCTGCATCGCCGTGATCCCGCTGATCATGGCGCGCGCGGGTGGATGGCCGGGAATCCCCGCCAGGTACTCGCGGTGGGCCTCGAGCGAGGCGATGCCCCTGTCGACCGCGTCGCCCGTGACGTCGACGCCATGCGTCGGTCGCGGGTCTCCGGCGACCAGGAGCCACCTCACGGACCAGGGCTCGAGCCCCTCGTCCAGCAGCTCGGGAAACACCCACCGGTTGCCGGCGTCACGGACCGCGTCCAAGGCGGCAAGACCGGCAACCCGGTGGTCGGCCTGGTTGAGCCCGGCCACGAACTCCACCTCCCACGTACCGACCAGCACCGCCTCCGGCCGGTACGCGCGGATCGCACGTGCGATGTCGCGCCGCAACTGCATCGAGTACTCCAGCACGCCGTCGGGGTAGTCGAGGAAGTCCACCTGGGACACGCCGACCTGGCGGGAGCCGGCGATCTGCTCCTGCATGCGGAGCGGCGCCGTTCGGTCCGGCGCGCTCGCGTCCATTCCCGCTTCGCCTCGTGTCAACAGCAGGTAAGCGACGTCGATGCCTGTAGCCGTCCAGGCCGCGACGGCCGACGAAGCGCCGTACTCGACGTCGTCAGGGTGGGCGACCACACACAGGACGCGGCCGAAGGCACCGACGGGAAACGGGGGAATCTGCTCAGCTGCCATCCCGCAGGCTATCGACGCTACATCGCGGCTGACAACCTGGCGGGCTCGTTGTCGTTCCCGGCGAGCCGAGCCTCATCCACCATCGGTACCGAGGTGCTCGACGAACGCGGCCACCTGCCCGGCGACCAGCGCGCCGCGGGTCAGCGGCACCATGTGTCCGCCTTCGGGCAGGCTCACGGTGGATCGGACCGAGCCCTCCGCCGGGACGCAGTCGACGAGCAGATTGACCCAGTCTGTCGGCGCGATCCGGTCGTGCGCACCGCGAACGATGCGGACCGGCACGCTCACGTCGCGCAGACAGAGGTCGATTCGGTCGTGGCGGGCTGCGTCCATCGCTCGGCCCATGGTCGCCGGCCCGGTTCGGCGGTACTGCCTGACCAGGCTCGGCAGCTGCCGCGGGGGCTCGTAGACGGCCGTGGCCAGCCACCTCACGGCCAATCGCGGCCAGGACGCGGCGCGTGGGTCTGTGGTGGGGCCGACAAGCACCAGGCCACGGACGATGTCGGGTGCCAACACGGCTGCGCGTGCCGCGATCTGGCAACTCGCGGAGTGCCCCACGAGTACGACCCCGGCGGTACTTGGTCGCAGCTCGTCAAGCAGAAGGCTCGCCAAGCTGGTTGGCCGGAGGTCGGCCTCCCTTCCGGCTTCAATCCCGAACCCGGGCAGAAGCACCACCACCAGGGTCGAGCCCGCATACCCCCGCGCACGGAGCGCGTTGAGTGTCGGCTGCCACGCTTCTGCACCCAGCCCGAGACCGGGCACGAACACGCAGGCCGTCGGAAGGTGATCAGGCGATGTCGGCATCCCACGACAGTGCCATCGCTCGACGGTCTTCGTGTCGACGCCTCTCCGTAGTACTGCGTTGGCCGTGATGGTCCATGGTCGGCACTACGCTCGGTCAACACACACCGACATGAGGAGGGGTGACGTCGCGATGAGCGTGCTCGACCGGTTCGACCTGACGGGTCGCACAGCGGTGGTGACCGGCGGAACCAAGGGCCTCGGGGAGGGCTTCGCACGAGCACTGGGAGAGGCCGGGGCTCGTGTCGTGCTGGCTGCCCGAGGCGAGGCGGCGGGGAAGCAGACGGCGGCGCAGCTGAGCGCGGAGGGCATCGACACGCTCTACGTCGCAGCCGACATCACCTCCCCCGGCGACGAGGAGCGAATCCTCGCGGAGGCGCTCGACCGGTTCGGCCAGGTCGACATCCTCGTCAACAACGCCGGTGACTGCGTCCACGCGCCGGCTCTCGACGTCACGTGGGAGGACTGGCGGCGGGTGATGGACGTCAACCTCGACGCCCTCTGGGCCTGCTCGCATGCCTTCGGCAGGCACTTCGTGCAGCAGCGCTCCGGTGTCATCGTCAACATCG
>JAWWPH010000603.1:0-2951 GCA_033850875.1 Nocardioidaceae bacterium
CGCCGTCGTACACCAGCAGGCAAACTGATCACCGGTAGCACGGCGCAGCACGTGCTGCTCGACGCCAGTTGTCCTGTGCTGACGGTCAAGGCTCCCCACTAGGGTGGCGCCGAAGGGGCGTACCCGCGACCTGCTGACCACCGCCGACGGGCGCTCGGTGTGCTTCGCGCAGTGGGGAGACCTCTCGGGCTTCCCGGTGGTGTTCATGCACGGGACGCCCGGGGGCCGCCTGAACCGGCATCCTGACGAGGGCGTCTACGTGGAGCTGGGGATCCGATGGATCACATATGACCGCCCCGGCTACGGCGGCTCGGACCGGCTGGCGGGACGAAGCATCGTCTCATGCGTGACCGACGTCGCTGCCATCGTCGATGCGCTCGGGATCGAGCGCTTCGCCGTCACCGGCTCGTCGGGGGGCGGTCCCCACGTGCTCGCTGTGGCCGCTCAGCTGGGACATCGAGTCGCGAGAGCGCGGTGCAACGTCGGGTTGGCGCCGTACGGTGCGGCAGGGCTGGACTTCTTCGCGGGAATGGATCCCCTGAACGTCGCTGAGTTCGAGTGGGCTCTCGAGGGCGAGGCTCGACTCGCCCCAGAGCTCGAGCGTGAGCTTTCGGAGCTGGCAGAGCGATTGTCAGCGGACCAGGCCCAGCTGATGATCGGCGACGAGTGGGACCTGGACGAGTCCGACCGTGCTGTCCTCGCCGAACCGAGTGCGGCGGACGTTAATCGTCAGGTCGCCACGGAGCTGGTCACGAGCGGCAAGTGGGGCTGGGTCGACGACAGCCTTGCCTTCGTCGGACCCTGGGGCTTCGCCGTCGAGGACATCTCCGTTCCCATCAGGGTCACGTATGGATCGAAGGATGTCGTGATCCCGCCTCAACACGGAGCCTGGCTGGGAGCGCACATTCCCGGCGCCGAGGTCATCGTCGACGACTCGTCAGGGCACCTGGAGGACCTCGAGGCGGTCAGGCGCTCCCTTCAGTGGCTGGTCGAGCCCGGCTGACCACACCGCCATCTCGCGGGTCGAGGGCGGACAGCACCTCGGTGCCCGCAGGGGGCGCTCCTGCCCTCACAGCACTCACCGCGTGAGTCGAACCGCGGCAGTGACGGTATCGCTGGCGGTAGGACCGTGCCACGAGACAGCCCTGACCCGGAAGGTTCTGCGGTCCCCGGCCGCGGCGGTCTTGGTTCTGGTCACAGTGACATTGACATGGGTCGACCTTCCGGGCGCGAGCCGACCGGTGAGGTAGGTACCGGCGGTGACGGCACGGGTCACGTCCTGTCCGCTCGCCGACAGGTAGCTCACCTTGAAGCTGCGGTTCCTCGGCGTACCGGTGAGCGTCAAACGGTCTGTCGAGTCGCCCCGGTTGGTGACGCGGACCTCGAATCGGGCGACCCGGGCGCTACCCTGCAGCCGGGCGTCCACCCGCTCCTTGGTGATGTCGTAGATCCTGACGCCGACGAAGTGACCGGGCAGTGTCCGGATGGCCGCGTCCGGCTGGTAGTGGGTTGTATGGGGCACGCCACCACCTGTGATGGTGAGTGTCTGCTCCGCGGTGCCGGTGTTCGAGGCGGCATCGGTGATCGAGGCGACCACCTGTTGGGCGCCCGTGGGCAGCGTGGTCGCGCTCACACCCCAGGTGCCCCCGGTCAGGACGGTGGCGGTCAGCGCCTGCCCACCGATCGCGACGTGCACCGCCGTACCGGCCTGCTCGGCGGTGGTGCCGTAGATCCACGGCGACGTGTCATCCGTCGAACGCGTCGCGCCCCCGTCGATGGCGACGACGGGCACTGTCAGGTCGACCGACAGTATCTGCCTGGCGGTGCCCGTGTTCTGCGCGGCGTCCTCGAGGGACGCCACCACGAGATGGGGGGCCTCGCTCAGCGTTGCCGCATGGACGGTCCAGGTGCCGTTCGCGCCCACCGTCGTCGTCAGGGACTGGCTGCCGACCGCGACCGTGACCGGAGCGTCGACCGGCGCGTCGGTCGTCCCGGCGATAGTGGGGCTGCTGTCGTCGGTGGCGACGGTGGTGCCCCCGTCGATCGTGACGGCCGGCGCGGTGGTGTCCACGGTGACGACCTGACTCGCGCGGCCGGTGTTCTGCGACGCATCGGTGATCGAGGCGGCAACGTCATGAGCCCCGGGGGACAGCGCACCGGCGCTGACCGTCCATGCGCCACCGACACCCACCGGCGCATGCAGGGTCTGCCCGCCGACGGTGACCGTGACCGAAGTCCCAGCGGCCTCGTCGGTGGTGCCCGAGATCGGCGGTGTCGTGTCGTTGGTGGACCTGGTCGCCCCGCCGTCGATGGTGAGCAGGGGCGCAGTCCGGTCGTCGATGGGCTCTGTGAATGGGCTGTTCGTCACCGCGATCGAGCCTGGCGTGAGGGCCCGGCCCTTGATCGAGGCGCGGTCGCCGAAGGTGATCGCACCGGCCCCGAGGAGGGTCCCGACGTACTTGGCGCCGGCGCCGAGGGACACGGCACCGCTCACCTGCCAGAACACGTTGTTCGCCAGGGCCCCGTTGGTGAGCTTCACCTCACTCTGGGCGGCGGGGCTCATCGCCGCGCCGATCTGGAAGACGAACACCGCGCTCGGGTCGGCGTCGGCGTCCAGCGTCATCACACCGGTGTTGGAGAAGGCCGCCGCGCTCGTGTAGACGCCCGGGTGAAAGGTGACGCCGGCTTGGTCACCACTGATGGCGGTGGTGGTGGGCTCGGACGCCGCGACGGCGTAGGCGGTGGCCCGGTCGGACTGAGCAGTCGCGGCGGCGTTGTCCTTGTCATGCTTGGTGCCGTTCAGGGTGCCGGGCCCGAAGCCCGTGATCGTCCCGCTCGGGCTCAGGCCCAGGTCACCCGACAGCGCGGTCCCAGCACCGGTGTTGGCCACGCCGGTGCCGGCAAGGATGGAGTACGTCGCTGCGGTCCCGAGATCCACGAAGGTGGCCCCC
>JAWWPH010000357.1:0-8061 GCA_033850875.1 Nocardioidaceae bacterium
CGAAGGTCAGGCGGTCCGGGCAGCTCTCACCGCCTCGGCGTCGGACCTCGCGGGTCGAACGTCGGGTCCGCAGCTGCGCGGGGCGACCGGCGGTACGCCGAGACGGTGTCGTCGCCGGCGACCCAGAACCGCCACGCTACGTCGGCGGCTGTACTGACCCCGACCCGCGGCCCCGAGACGACCCCGGCGGCTGCGCGCTCCGACACCTCGAGTCGCAACGGTCCTCCGGCCAGCAGGTCGACGCCGTTGTGGTCACGGGTGATGGCGAGGGCCGACGTCAGGCACGCCGGGCCACGCGCCAGCGACCGGTCCCGGACCGACGCGCCCCGCAGGCGACGCGCCAGGTCGGCCCCTGCTACGACCCGGCCGCTGCGCAGGAGCACCGCGGACGCCTCACCGGCCGGCCCGGTCACGATGTTGGCGCACCAGTGCATCCCGTAGCTGAGATACACGTACAGGTGCCCGGCCGGCCCGAACATCACCTCGTTTCGAGGGGTCGGGCCCCGGTACGCGTGAGAGGCGGGATCGGCGGTGCCGGCGTACGCCTCGACCTCCGTCAGCTCGACGACGACCAGCCCTTCGGCGGTGTCCGACACGAGCCGCCAACCGAGCAGCAGCGGCGCCACCTCCGTCGATGGCCGGTCGAGGGCAGTACGCGGGCTCGGCACGCGACCATTGTCGCGTCCACCTCGCGCCATCCCGCCCGCACCACCGCGCCGCACGGGACCGGTCAGCCGGCGGAAGCGAGGCCGGACGCGACGGAACGGAGCTCCGCGAGCTGCTCGCTCACGCGCTGCGGCGCCGTCCCGCCGCGCGCGTCGCGCGAACCGATCGAGCCCCCGACCGACAGCACCGTGCGGACCGCGGGCGTGAGTGCGGGCGAGATCTGGGCGAGCTCGTCGTCGCTGAGCTCCCACAGCTGTACGCCCCGCTCCTCGCAGCGGCGTACGCACGCACCCGCCACGTCGTGGGCGACCCGGAAGGCGACCCCCTGCCGGACCAGCCACTCGGCGACATCGGTGGCCAGGGAATGGCCGGAGGCGGCGAGCGACGCCATCCGGTCGGTGTCGAAGGTCAACGCTCGGACCATCCCGGCGAACGCGGGCAGTACGACCGCGAGGGTGTCGACCGAGTCGAAGACCGGCTCCTTGTCCTCCTGCAGGTCGCGGTTGTAGGCGAGGGGCTGCGCCTTGAAGGTCGCGAGGAGCCCCGTGAGGTTCCCGACGAGCCGCCCGGCCTTGCCGCGGGCCAGCTCGGCGATGTCGGGGTTCTTCTTCTGCGGCATGATGCTCGACCCGGTCGAGTACGCGTCGTCGAGCCGGACGAAGCCGAACTCCTGGGTCGCCCAGATCACGATCTCTTCGGCCAGCCGGGACACGTCGACGCCGATCTGGGCCGTCACGAACGCGAACTCCGACACGAAGTCCCGCGAGGCTGTGCCGTCGATGCTGTTGGCGCTCGAGCCCGTGAAGCCCAGCTCGTGGGCGACCTGCTCGGGGTCGAGTCCGAGTGACGACCCGGCCAGGGCCCCGGAGCCGTAGGGGGAGTCACCCGCGACGCGGACGTCCCAGTCGCGTAGGCGGCCCACGTCGCGGGTCAGCGCCCAGGCGTGCGCGAGCAGGTGGTGCGACAGCAGCACGGGTTGGGCCTGCTGCATGTGGGTGCGTCCCGGCATCGCGGCGCCGAGGTGCCGCTCGGCCTGGGCGGACAGCGCATCGACGAGCTCGAGGACGAGCCCCGTGAGCGACGCCGCCTGGTCGCGCAGGTAGGCCTTGACGAGCGTGGCCACCTGGTCGTTGCGCGATCGGCCGGCACGCAGCCGGCCGCCGAGCTCCTCGCCGACGATGTCGAGGAGTCCCCGCTCGAGGGCCGTGTGGACGTCCTCGTCGTCGGCGTCGGGTATGAAGTTCCCGCCGGCGACGGCCTCGTCGAGCGCGTCGAGGCCGCTCAGCAGTGCCGAGAGCTCCGCCTCGTCCAGCAGACCGGCGCGGGCGAGGACCCGCGCGTGCGCCCGGGACCCGGCGACGTCATAGGGCGCGAGCCGCCAGTCGAAGTGCGTCGACCGGCTCAGCCGGGTCAGCTCAGGAGCCGGGCCGGACGTGAACCGACCGCCCCACAGCCGGGTGGGACCGTCCTGGGGCGCCGACGTCACCGAGGTCCCGTACCGGCGGACGCACCGCCGAGACGCTCGTCGCGTCGGGCCGCGATCTTGCTCGGCAGCCCCCACAGCTCGATGAAGCCCTTGGCGAGCGACTGGTCGAAGGTGTCGCCCTCGTCGTAGGTCGCCAGGTTGAAGTCGTACAGGCTCGAGGCCGAGCGGCGTCCGGTCGCGACGGCCTTGCCGCCGTGCAGCGTCAGCCGCACGTCGCCGCTGACGTGCTCCTGCGACGCGTCGACGAACGTGTCGAGCGCTCGCTTCAGCGGCGAGTACCAGAGCCCGTCGTAGGTCAGCTCGCCCCAGCGCTGGTCGACGCCCTTCTTGTACCGGGCGAGGTCGCGCTCGACCGTGACGCTCTCCAGCTCGAGATGCGCGGCGATCAGTGTCATCGCGCCGGGTGCCTCGTAGACCTCGCGGCTCTTGATGCCGACGAGCCGGTCCTCGACCACGTCGAGGCGGCCCACCCCCTGGGCGCCGCCGCGCGCGTTGAGCTCCTGGATGGCCTGCAGCATGCTCACGTGCCGCCCGTCGATCGCGACGGGCACTCCCCCGCTGAACGTGACCACCACCTCGTCGGGCTCGCGCTGCACGCTCGGGTCGGCCGTGTACGAGTACACGTCCTCGATCGGCGCGTTCCAGATGTCCTCGAGGAACCCGGTCTCGACGGCGCGCCCCCAGACGTTCTGGTCGATCGAGTACGGGGACCGCTTGGTCACGTCGATGGGGAGGTCGTGCTCGGTCGCGTACCCGATCGCCTTCTCCCGGGTCCAGGCGTAGTCGCGGACCGGTGCGATGACGTCGAGATGCGGTGCCAGGGTCGCGATCGCCACCTCGAAGCGCACCTGGTCGTTGCCCTTGCCCGTACAGCCGTGGCTGACGGTCGTGGCGCCGTGCTCGTTCGCCGCCCGGACGAGGTGCTTGGCGATCAGCGGACGCGAGAGTGCCGAGACGAGGGGGTAGCGGTCCATGTACAGCGCATTCGCCTTCAGAGCCGGCAGGCAGTACTCCTCGGCGAACTCGTCCCGGGCGTCGACGACCACGGCCTCGACCGCTCCGCAGGCAAGGGCGCGCTTGCGGACGACCTCCATGTCCTCGCCGCCCTGGCCCACGTCGATGGCGACCGCCACGACCTCCGCGCCGGTCTCGGCTCCCAGCCAGCCGATGGCGACGGACGTGTCGAGTCCCCCGGAGTAGGCGAGGACGATGCGGTCCGGTGCGTCGGTCATGAGTTCTCCTCAGAAGGGGAAGGGGAAGGGTGCTGGTCGTTCTCGTCGAGGATGCGGTCGTCGGGGCGCGCAGCGTCGGTGTGCTGGGCGAGCGCCAGCAGGTTGCGGGCGAGGGCGGCGCCGCCTTGCGGATCGCGGCTGATGATCACCACCGTGTCGTCGCCGGCGATGGTCCCGAGTGACGTCGCCAGCTGCGCCTTGTCGAGCGCGGAGGCGAGGAACTGTGCGGCCCCGGGGGGAGTCTTGAGCACCACGAGGTTCGCCGAGGACTCCGCACTCACGAGCAGCTCGGCACAGAGCCGGGCGAGTCTCGACGCGGCGTTCGCCGACTCACCGGCCGGTCGCGGAGTACGGTCGCCGCCCTCGCCGGGGACCGCGTAGACGAGCACACCGCGCGCATCGCGCACCCGTACGGCGTCCAGCTCGACGAGGTCTCGCGACAGCGTCCCCTGCGTCACCTGCAGGCCCTCCAGGGCGAGCAGAGCGGCCAGCTCGGCCTGGGACCGTACCGCGTGGTCGCCGAGCAGCTCGGCGATCCGCTGCTGGCGCGCCGCCTTGGTCCCCGCGACGTGCAGGTCGGCGGTCACGACGCGACCTCCGCCGGCAGCCGCTGCCCGGCTATGGCCGCAGCCAGGACCGGCAGCGCCTCGTCGACGTGCGAGGACTGCAGGGTCAGCGGAGGGGCCAGCCGCACCGCGTCGGGCGTGGGGTCGTTGACGATCACGCCGCCGTCGAGGGCCGCCGCGACCGCCGGCCGCGCCGTGCCCGGGTCCAGCTCGGCGGCGAGCAGCAGCCCACGTCCCCGTACCGACCGCACGCCCTCGACCTGCCGCAGCCTCGCGCTCAGCTCGTCGCCGACCTGCGACACCGACTCGAGCAGGCCGTCGGACTCGACCACGTCGAGGACCGCCAGGGCGGTCGCGCATGCGACCGGGTTGCCGCCGAACGTGGTGCCGTGCTGCCCCGGAGTCAGCAGGGACGCCGCGGCCCCGAGGCCGATGCAGGCGCCGATCGGGAACCCGCCGCCCAAGCCCTTCGCCAGCGTGACGATGTCGGGGCGTACCGGCTCGGACTCCGCCTGGAAGCCGAACCAGCGCCCGGTCCGCCCCACCCCCGTCTGTACCTCGTCCAGCCACAGCAGCGCGCCCTCGCGGTCGGCGATCCGCCGCGCGGCGGCGAGGTACCCGTCCGGCGGGACGACGACCCCGGCCTCACCCTGGATGGGCTCGAGGACGATCGCCGCGGTCTCGGAGTCCACCGCGGCCGACAGCGCGTCACTGTCGCCGTACGGCACCCAGTGGACGTCGCCCGGCAACGGCTCGAAGGGCTCCCGATAGGCGGCCTTGGCGGTCAGCGAGAGAGCACCCAGGGTCCTCCCGTGGAACGCGCCCTGCGCCGCCACGATCTTCGGGCGCCCGGTGCGGCGGGAGATCTTGATGGCGGCCTCGTTCGCCTCGGCGCCGGAGTTGCAGAAGAACACCCGGCCGTCGCCGCAGCCGGTCAGTGCGAGCAACCGCTCCGCAAGGTCGATCTGGGGCTCGCTCGTGAAGAAGTTCGACACGTGGCCCAACCGGGAAGCCTGGGTCGTCATCGCCTCGACGACGGCGGGATGGGCATGGCCCAGCGCATTGACGGCGATCCCGGCCATCAGGTCCAGGTAGCGCCGGCCGTCGGCGTCCCAGACGTGGCAGCCCCGCCCGGCCACGAGCACTCGCTTCGGCGGCCCGAAGGTGTTCATCACGGCGGTCGCGTACCGCTCGGCCAGCTCGCGGTGGCTGCCGGAGGGGTCGCTCCGGGTGGCGACGTGCTGCTCGGTCATGAGGGTTGCCGATCTCGGGAATGGAGTGCCGTTCGGATCTTGGTCGGCGCTGAGGGGAGTACCTGGGTGCCGACGCCCTCGTCGGTGAAGATCTCCAGCAGGACCGCGTGCGGCTCGCGGCCGTCGACGACCGTGGCACGCGGGACGCCGGCATGCACTGCCTCCAGGCACGCCCGCATCTTGGGCACCATCCCCGCGGTGAGGGTCGGCATCAGGTCGCGCAGTGCGTCGACGCCGATCTCGCCGATGATGTCGTCGCTGGCCGGCCAGTCGCGGTACAGCCCCTCGACGTCGGTCAGCACGAGCAGCTTCTCGGCGCCGAGGGCGACCGCCAGCGCGCCGGCCGCGGTGTCGGCGTTGACGTTGTGCACCTGTCCCTCCTCGTCGGGTGCGACCGTGGACACTACCGGGATCCGCCCCGCGTCGATGAGGTCCTGGACCGCCTCCGGCCGCACCTCGGCGACCTCGCCGACCAGCCCGATGTCGACGGTGTCGCCGTCGACGACCACGCTGGTCCGGCGGGCGGTGAAGAGTCCCGCGTCCTCGCCGGACAGTCCGACGGCCAGCGGCCCGTGGGCGTTGAGCAGGCCGACGAGCTCGCGGCCGACCTGGCCGACGAGCACCATCCGGACCACGTCCATCGCCTCGGGTGTGGTGACCCGCAGGCCGCCGCGGAACTGCGACTCGATCCCGAGCCGGTCGAGCATCGAGCTGATCTGCGGCCCACCGCCATGGACCACGACGGGCCGGAAGCCGGCGTACCGCAGCCAGACGATGTCCTCGGCGAAGGCGGCCTTGAGGTCGGGGTCGGTCATGGCGTTGCCGCCGTACTTCACCACCACGGTCTTGCCGTGGTACTTCTCCAGCCAGGGCAGCGCCTCGGCGAGGGTGGCCGCCTTCGCCGTCGCCCGTTGCCAGTCGACACTCATGACGCGTACGCCGAGTTCGCATGCACGTACGCCGCCGTCAGGTCGCTCGTCCAGATCGTCGCCTCGGCGTCGCCGGACTTCAGGTCGATCTCGACGGCGACCTCGCGGGTGTCGAGGTCGACGAGGTCGCGGTCGTCGCCGGGCCGGCTCTCGCGGCACACCCACACTCCGTTGAGCGCCACGTCGAGGTCGGCGGGGTCGAAGACGGCCGAGGTCGTGCCGATCGACGCCAGGATCCGTCCCCAGTTGGGGTCCCTGCCGTAGATCGCGCACTTGAAGAGGTTGCTCCGCGCCACCGCTCGCGCGACGTCGACCGCGTCGGACTCGGTCGCAGCGCCGCGGACCGTGATGTCGATGTCGTGGTCGGCGCCCTCGGCGTCCCGCTGGAGCTGACGGGCGAGGTCGCGGCAGAGAGTGGTCAGGGCCGCAGTGAAGTCCCCCGGCTCGGGGCGGATCCCGCTGGATCCGGACGCCAGCAAGACGACCGAGTCGTTGGTGGACATGCACCCGTCGGAGTCCAGCCGGTCGAACGTCACCCGCGTCGCCGAGCGCAGTGCAGCGTCGGCGACCACCGGCGTCACGTCGGCGTCGGTGGTGAGGAAGACGAGCATGGTGGCCAGCCCGGGTGCGAGCATCCCCGCGCCCTTCGCGATCCCGCCGACCGACCAGGCCCCCGTGTCCACGAGCGCCTCCTTCGGCACCGTGTCGGTGGTCATGATGGCCTCCGCCGCCGCCGCTCCCCCGTCGCGGCTCGCCGCCGCCATCGCGGCCTCGACCCCGCCGAGCAGGGCCCCCTCGTCGTTGAGGTGGCCGATCAGCCCCGTCGAGCAGACGACGACATCGATCGAGGCGCAGCCGTTGAGCTTCGCCGCCAGCTCGGCGGTGGCGTGCGTGGCCTGGAAGCCGGGCGGCCCGGTGTAGCAGTTCGCGCCACCGGAGTTGACGACCACCACCCGGGCATGGCCGTCCTGAACGACCTGCTCGCTCCAGAGCACCGGGTTGGCGCGGCACCGGTTGCTGGTCCAGACGGCCGCGGCCACATCCGTCGGTCCGGTGTTGACGAGCACGGCGACGTCGCGGGCTCCGGTGGCCTTGAGACCGGCACTCACGCCCGCCGCGACGAACCCGGTCGGGAACGTGACCGTCATGGCGCCAGACCGACCGTGCTCAGCCCGGCCTGCTCGTCGAGACCCAGCGCGAGGTTCATGCACTGCACGGCGCCGCCCGCCGTGCCCTTCGTGAGGTTGTCCATGGCGCCGACCGCGACGAGGCGACCGGAGCGCTCGTCGGCAGCGACCTGCAGATGCACGCAGTTGGAGCCGACCGTGTGCTTGGTCTGCGGCCACTCACCGGGCGGCAGCAGCCGCACGAACGGCTCCTTCTCGTAGGCGCCGCGGTACGCCTCGAGCGCGGTCCCGGTGTCCACGCCGTACGCCAGGGGGGCCGAGGCGGTGGCCAGGATCCCTCGCGCCATCGGAGCGAGGACCGGGGTGAAGCTGACCGCGACCTCCTGCCCGCCGATCGCGGCGAGGCTCTGCTCGATCTCCGGTGTGTGCCGGTGTGACGCAACGGCGTACGCCCCGGCGGAGCCGACGACCTCCGACGCCGACAGCCGGGGCCCGGGTGTCCTGCCGGCGCCGGACGTACCGGACACCGCAACGACGACGATGCCCGTGCAGTCGACCAGCCCTGCCTGGACGGCGGGCGCGAGGGCCAGCGTGGAGACGGTCGGGTAGCACCCCGGGACGGCGACGCGGCGAGCGCCGGCAAGGAGGTCACGCTGGCCGGGCAGCTCGGGGAGACCGTACGGCCACGAGCCCGCGCGGATGCCGCCGTAGAAGGTGGCCCAGTCCTCGTCGCTCGTGAGCCGGAAGTCGGCGCCGCAGTCGACGACGAGCACGTCGGCGTCCAGCTCGGCGGCGAGCGGGG
>JAWWPH010000043.1:0-7587 GCA_033850875.1 Nocardioidaceae bacterium
CTAGGGATGCTGCTCAACCCTGGATAACCCAGTACCCGATAACGTGTACCGAGCGCTGGGACCGGAAGGGCCAGGTACGCGCCACTAGTACCCGGTTGCTGGTTCACCCCGTAGACACTGATCTCCGTATCTGCCGTGACGTGAATCCCCAGCGGCTGGACTCCGTCGTTCGCAGTGACGCTGGCCGAGAAGGGAATGGCGACCTGGGCGACCTGGCCGGGCGTCACTGTGAAGTCCTCCGAAAAGCCCGTTCCAGGGATCGCGACCGTGCCTGAACCGGCGAGCGTGCCCGACAGATACAGCACATTGCCGGCCCCTCCATCGTCGTAAAGGTTTGTCGGGAAGGCCAGCCAGAAGTCCTCCCCCATGGACGTCTGAACGGTCCCTGCTGCGGGCGCCGAAGCGACTGCTACGGCGGTCTTCGAGGGTGGCGTGGCGTCGGCAGTAGCCGGAAGCTGAACGCACGTCCCGGCGATGACGACGGCAGCAAGCCAACCGAGAGCGCGGAATCGGCGGGAGGTTGCGAGCACAGGTTCTCCTGGTGGGTCACAGTGAGTAGCACCGAGTAACACAAAGTAAAAGTCACTCGGCGGCCGGCCGTGGCCGAACGGCGAAAGTCCCTGGGCCGTTCGGCTGAGCGGCGCGCCTTCGAGAGCCGAGACGTCTCCGCGAGCTGTTCATGGACGTGTCGAGGGCCGTTGGTGACGTGTCGGCGGGAAGCGGGGGCGCCGGTGCGACGGGGAGTGGTTGATCGCTGACTAGGTTGCTAGCATAGTAGGGTGAGCGACAGCGATACGAAAGCCGACAAGGCGCAGTTCAACGTCTACCTGCCGCCGGACCTCATCCGGCGGACCAAGCACCAGGCGATCGACGAGGGCACCAGTCTGTCGGCGCTGGTCGAGCGGGCCCTGGGCGAGTACCTGACGAGACACGGAGAGGCCACGCCATGAACACGCCAGTAGTCCGCCCGATACGGTTCACCGACGATGTGGAGGCGATGCAGGGCTTCTTGGAGTCTCTCGGCCTGCGTCCGCAGATCATGGCCGAGGCCGGCGGGTGGGTCGAGATGGTCGCGGGCGGCGGCATGGTCGCTCTGCACGACGCAGCCACCTCGGCCACCGGCGGCAAGCCGGGCGAGACCAGGCTGGCGTTCGAGGTGGACGACGTCACCGGCCTCGCCGAGCGGCTCCGCGACGCCGGAGTCGACGACGTGACGGTGTACGACGAGGCGTACGGCAAGGTCATCACCTGTACCGATCCGCTCGGCGAGACCGTGTCGATCGACGGCCGCAGCGACGACCTGTACGGGTACCGGGTCGTCCGGGCCGACACTCCTGCGGCCACCCTGCGGGTCGTGCCGGTCCGGTTCACTGATCCGAAGGGCCCGTACGGGCTGTGGCTGGAGGCCCTGGGCCTCAGCCGGGTGCCGGGCGGCGACGACGCGTACGTCATGTACGCGGCGGGGGGCGGCGAGCACGGGTACGTAGGGCTGCACCAGGTGTACAGCGACGACCTCCCGATCGTCCCGGGTCCGGCGGCCGTGCACCTGACCTTCGCGACTGACGAGCCGCTGGAGGACCTGGCCGCGCGGCTGGTCGCGGCGAGCTTCACGGACGCCGTCGTCGTGCGCGAGGACTTCGGGTCGATGCTGCGTGTCACCGACGCCGACGGCCGCGAGTGCCAGGTCCACGAGGCGCCGCCGGGCGATGAGTGACGCCGTAGCCGCGCACGACCCTCGCCGGCTCCGTGACGATCCCGACTTCCGGCGGTACTGGTGGGCTCGGCTGCTGTCGTCGGCTGGCACGGTCGTCAGCTACATCGCCCTGCCGGTGCTGGTGTACCGCCTCAGCGGGTCGGCCGTGCTCACCGCGGCAGTGTCCGCGCTCGAGACGGCGTCGTACGTCGTGGTGGGTCTCTTCGCCGGTGCGCTCTCGGACCGCTGGGACCGGCGTCGGATCATGGTCGTCGCCGACTGCGTCGACGCCGCGGTGATGGCGTCCGTGCCCGTGGCGCACTGGCTGGGCGTCTTGACCATCGCGCACCTGCTGGCCGTCGCCGTCGTCGTGCCCGCGGTCGCGGTGTTCTTCGACGGCGCCAACTTCGGAGCCATGCCCCTTCTCGTCGGTCGGGACCGGATCGCGCGCGCCAACGCGGTGGTGTTCGGCGCGGCCACGGCGGCGGAGATCGTGCTCCCGTCCGTCGTCGGCATCGGCCTCGCGGTCGTGTATCCGGCGACCATGCTCGCAGTCGACGCGCTCAGCTACGCCGCTTCAGCGGCGTTCATCCTCACCATCCACGCCGCGATGTACGACCGGTCGCGCGTCCGTGAGCCGCTCAGCGCGAGGCTGCTCATCGCCGACATCATGGAGGGCCTGCGGTACCTCGCCGCCCACACGGGGGTACGGACGATGACTCTCGTCGGCTCGCTCCAGTCGGCCGCGGGCTCGGGCTTCATCGCCTTGATGGTGGTCTGGTGCGACCGGGTGCTCGGCATCGGGACGGCCGGGTTGCGGTTCGGGCTGGTGTTCAGCTCGTGGAGCGTCGGTGGTCTCGTCGCCACGGTGGCGCTACCCCGGCTGCTGCGAACCGCCACGCCATCGCAGATCACCCTGCGAGCGCTGCCCGTGTCGGCGGTGGTCGGCATCGCGACCGCTTGCACGACCAGCTGGCCGTTGGCGGCGGTGGGGCTGTTCGCCTGGAGCTGCGCGTACACGATGGTGGTCGTCAACGCGATCTCCTACCGGCAGCAAGTCACTCCGGAGCACCTCCTGAGCCGGGTCAACACGGCCGGCCGGATGTTGGCATGGGGGCTCGGAGGGACCGTAGGCGCCGCCATGGCTGGTTCGCTGGAGTCGCTGGCCGGGATACGGCCCGCACTCGTCGCGGTCGCGTGCCTCACGTTGGTCGGGGTGGCGATCGCCTGGGCATCGCCGCTCCGCACCCGGCCCGTGCCGCTCGACTGAGCGGCGCCGGTCGACGTCCCGGGCGCGCGAGGTGTACCCGGCCTGCGAACGGAGCGGAACTGGTCGACGTCCAAACGGTTCGCCCGAGGGGGTACCCGGCTCCGCCTCCGCGAGATGTCGATCGGTGATCGCTCGACGGCGTGTCCTGGGCCCGGGTGACGTGTCGGCGCAAACGGGGGTCAGAAGAGGATGGTGGCGAAGCGGCATCGCTCGACAAAACCGACCCGGTCGTACGCGCGCCGGGCGGGCTCGTTGTGCTCGTTGACGTACAGCGAGACGGTGGGCGCATAGTCGCGGACGGCCGCCGCACACACCGCGGCGACGCCGGGCGCGGCCAGCCCCTGACCGCGGTAGCGCGGGTTGACCCAGACACTCTGGATCTGGCAGGCCGCCGGCGTGACCGCGTGCAGCTCCGCCTTGAAGACCACTTCGTCTGCCTCGATGTGCGCGAAGGCGTAGCCCTTCGAGATCAGCTGCGCGACCCGAGCCCGGTACAGGGCCGCGCCGCCCTGTACCTCCGGTGACACGCCGAGCTCCTCGGTGTACATCGCCACGCAGGCCGGGTACAGCACGTCGATCTCCTGGGGCCGCACCCGACGTACCTGGGTCGAGGGCTCGACCTGCGGCGGCCCGTCGAGGACGAGGAAGGGCTGGCGCGGGCGTACCGAGCGGGCCGGCCCCCAGCGCTGCTCGAGCAGCTCCCACAACGCGGCCACGTCGGAGTCCAGGCCCATGATCGACCCGCAACGGCGACCCTGGTCGAGAGCCCGGCCGGCGAACGCCTGGAGTGCGGCCGGGGTCGCCTGTACCGGCGTCAGGTTCGCCGCGGCGTGGCAGATCGACACCAGTCCTGCGCCGTCCTCGTAGCCCCAGATCTCGCCGCCGAGCCATCGCGGCTCGAGGTTGGTGATGCGTACCCGGTGGTCGACGAAGACGTTCGTGATGGGGTCGCGGGCGATGAGGGCGTGTACGGCGTCGAGATCGGCGGGACCGAGCACGCGCAGGCGCGGACGAGTTCTCAGGACCACTGCCGATCACCTCCCTTGCCGATCGAGCCTACGCGCCGTTCGGTGTGCTGGGTGCGATGCTGGAGCGTCGATCCGACGCAGTCAGCACGACACGGAGGAGACCATGGGCGCGCAGCGGCGGGTGGCGCTGGCCGGTGCGGCGCTGCTCGGGCTGCTCGGTGCCTGCACGGCAACGGACGACACGGTATCTGCTCCACCCCCTCCGCGGACATCATCGGCCTCGCGGGTATCGAGCACCACCCCCAGCGCCGCCCCGGGCACGGTCACGCCGAGGACCGCGACGAGTCCGTCATCGACGTCCGGCGCGGCAGGGCCCCGCTCGATCACTGTCGTGATGAACGGTGACATGCTCCTGCAAGAAGGGCTGTGGCAGACCGCACGGACGGACGCCGAGAGGACCGGGAGAGGCACGATGGACTTCCGGCCTGTCCTGGCCGACCTGCGGCCCGTGGTGCGCTCGGCTGACCTCGCCATCTGCCATCTGGAAACGCCGCTCGCACCAAGGGGCGGTCCGTTCTCGGGGTACCCGGTCTTCTCCGTACCTCCGCAGATCCTCCCGGCCCTCAAGTGGGAGGGCTACGACGCCTGCACTACGGCGTCGAACCACAGCCTCGACGACGGCTTCTCCGGGATCCGGCGCACGCTCGGCGACTTCGACCGTGTCGGTCTGGCCCACTTCGGCACCGCCACGACGAGGAAGGCGTCGCGTACTCCGCTCATCCTCGACGTGTCGGGTGTGCGCGTAGGCCTCATCGCGGCGACCTACGGCACGAACGGCATCCCCATCCCGTCCGCGGAGCCGTGGTCGGTCCCGATCATCGACCCGGCCCGCATCGAGCAGCTGGCGGCGAAGGCCAAGCGACGGGGCGCCGACATCGTGATCGTCGCGCTGCACTGGGGCCTGGAGTACGACCACGCGCCGACCCAGGACCAGCTCGACGTCGCCGCCGCCCTCACGAAGGATCCCGACATCAACCTGATCTACGGGCACCACGCGCACGTGGTGCAGCCGTACGACCGGGTCAACGGCACCTGGGTGGTGTACGGGCTCGGCAACGCGGTCGCCCAACAGGACGCCGACGTCGAGGGTGTGTATGACGGCAACACCTGCCGGGTGACCTTTACGGAGAAGCCGGACGGCTCCTTCGCGGTGTCCAGGCTCGAGTACCTGCCCACGATGATCACGCACTTCGACGGCGTGCACCCGATGCGGTGGCTCGACGTCGCGAAGGATCTGCACGACCCGGCCTTTGCGTCGCTGCGGCCGGCCTTGCGGGCGACGCAGGCGAGGGTCTCCGCCGACGTGGACATGCTCGGGGCGTTCAGGCACGGCGTGGCCGAGGCGCGGTCGCCGAAAGTCAGGTGAGGCACCGGACGGGCGCCCGATATCCTCGGAGCGACCGGCCCCACCGGGCCAGGTGCCCCGAGCCCGAGGAGTACTCGTGTCCTTCCGGATGTCGACGTTGTTCCTTCGTACGCTGCGCGACGACCCGGTGGACGCCGATGTGCCGAGCCACCGGCTGCTCGTCCGCGCCGGGTACATCCGCAGGGCGGCTCCCGGCATCTACTCGTGGCTGCCGCTCGGGTACCGCGTGCTCCGCAACATCGAGCGGATCGTGCGTGAAGAGATGGACGCGATGGGAGCGCAGGAGGTCCACTTCCCGGCGCTGCTGCCGCGCGAGCCGTACGACGCGTCGCACCGGTGGGTCGACTACGGCCCGGCGATCTTCCGGCTCAAGGACCGCAAGGGCGCCGACTACCTGCTCGGACCTACCCACGAGGAGATGTTCACGCTGCTCGTGAAGGACCTGTACTCGTCGTACAAGGACCTCCCGCTGTCGCTGTACCAGATCCAGAACAAGTACCGCGACGAGCTCCGGCCCCGCGCGGGGATCCTGCGTGGGCGCGAGTTCGTCATGAAGGACACGTACTCGTTCGACGTGGGCGACGAGGCCTTCCTTGCGTCGTACGCGGCGCATCGCGAGGCGTACATCAAGATCTTCGACCGGCTCGGGTTCGACTACGTGATCGTGGCCGCCATGTCGGGGGCGATGGGCGGCTCGGCCAGCGAGGAGTTCCTGGCGACGGCGGAGAACGGCGAGGACACGTACGTGCGGTGCACGAACTGCGACTACGCCGCGAACGTGGAGGCGGTGCGTGTCCGGGTACCGGAGCCGGTCGGGTGGGACGGCGTGCCCGCCGCGCACGCCGAGCAGACGCCCGACACCCCGACGATCGAGACGCTGGTCGCTCACCTGAACGAGAAGTACCCGCGCGACGACCGCGACTGGCAGGCTGCCGACACGCTGAAGAACGTCATCGTGACGCTGGTCCATCCGGACGGAACCCGCGAGCCGGTGGCTGTCGGCGTCCCCGGGGACCGCGACGTCGACCTGAAGCGGCTGGAGGCGCAGGTCGAGCCGGCGTCCGTCGACGCGTTCACCGAGGCCGACTTCGCGCGCAACCCCGCGCTGGTGAAGGGGTACATCGGGCCGCACGCACTGGGGCTCGAGGGCTCGAGCGGCATCCGGTACCTGCTCGACCCGCGGGTATCGGCCGGTACCCGGTGGGTCACCGGTGCCGACGTCGCGGGCAGCCACGTCATCGACCTGGTGGCGGGGCGCGACTTCGAGGGCGACGGCCTGATCGAGGCCGCCGACGTACGCGACGGCGATCCGTGCCCCCGCTGCGGTGCACCGCTGGAGACGGCCAGGGGCATCGAGATGGGCCATATCTTCCAGCTCGGCAGCCGCTTCGCCGACGCGCTCGGCCTTCAGGTCCTCGACGAGAACGGCAAGCTCGTCACGGTCACGATGGGCTCGTACGGCATCGGGGTGTCGCGAGCCGTCGCGGCCATCGTCGAGAACCGTCATGACGACCTCGGCATCATCTGGCCGCGCGAGGTGAGCCCTGCCGACGTCCACGTCGTCGCCACTGGCAAGGACGCGTCGATCTTCGCCGCTGCCGAGGAACTCGTGACGGCGCTCGAGGCGGCCGGGCTGACGGTGCTGTTCGACGACCGCGAGAAGGTCTCGCCGGGCGTGAAGTTCAAGGACAGCGAGCTGATCGGCATCCCTACGATCGTGGTGGTCGGGCGAGGCGTCGCCGACGGGGTCGTCGAGGTGAAGGACCGGGCCAGCGGTGAGCGCGTGGACGTCGCCATGGCCGACGCGGTGCCGCACCTGGTGAGCGTGGTCCGTGGCGGTTGACGCCGTCATCTTCGACTGGGGCGGCACGCTCACCCCGTGGAAGACGATCGACCCCGTCGACGAGTGGCGGTCGCTGGCGCGGGTGGCTGCACCCGAGCGGGTCGACGAGGCGACGGCGGCCCTGCTCGAAGCGGCCACGACGGTATGGACCCGGTCGCGTGACGAGCACGTGAGCTCGACTCTGGAGGAGATCTGCGCGCTGGCGGGCGTCGCGTACGACGACGGTCACTGGCACGAGTACCGCGCGTTCTGGGAGCACGCCACCGAGGCCGACCCCGATGTACCAGAGGTGCTGGAGTCACTGCGCGCAGCGGGGCTGCGGATCGGCGTCCTCTCCAACACGCTGTGGCCACGTGCCTGGCACGAGGAGATCTTCGCGCGGGACGG
>JAWWPH010000366.1:0-8540 GCA_033850875.1 Nocardioidaceae bacterium
GCCGGCCAGCAGGAGTTCGCCGACCTGCACGCGAAGTACTGGCCCGAGTGCTCGATGGTAGCCACGCTGCGCCAGATCTCCGAGGCGCCCCCCGAGGCTGCTGACGCCTGATCTCGAGGCGGTCGAGGAGGGTCGCCGTGGTCGGTGTACGACCCCCTCGACCAGGAGCTCATGCGTCGGCTGCCTCCGGTGGCGCCTCGGAGATCTGGCGCAAAGTGGCGACCATCGAGCACTCGGGCCAGTACTTCGCGTGGAGGTCAGCGAACTCCTGCTGCGCGGCGACGGCCTCCTCGAGCGTGTCGTACTGCAGGATGGCGAAGCCGCCGACGACCTCCTTGGCCTCTGCGTACGGGCCGTCGACGCGCGAGGTCTCGCCCTTGCGGACGACGAAGTTGACAGCGTCCTCGGTGCCGTACAGGCCACCGCCGTCGAGGAAGACGCCCTTCGCGGCCTGCTCCCCGATGTAGGTGTCCATGGCTTCGAACAGGGCCTTCGGCGGCGCCCCTATGCCCTCTTCCATCTTCACGAATCCCATAAAGCGCGGCATCTTTGATCAGTCCTTCTGGTTGGGTGGAAGTTGCTCTGTGCACGTACGTCGAACAGCCAGGACGCTCTTCGACATCGACCTCTGAAGTTATTCTGAGACCCTGTAGAGATACCGGCTCGCCGGCGTGGGGTCGAGGTTTGGACCCTGCGCCCGCCGAAACGTTCGACGCTGCCCCTCGGGCTGCTCACAGTGCGAGGATCGAGGCGCTGCCTCCCGCGCACCTGGGCGGGCTGCTACGACGCACCCGTCAGCGGCATGATGGCCCTCGTGAACAGTGGACGTTCGAACGACAAAGCAGCCGCGCTGCTGGCCTTGCATAAGGGTTCCGGTTTCGTCCTCCCGAACGCGTGGGATGGCGGGACGGCCCGGATTCTCGAGCAGGTCGGCTTCCCGGCCATCGCCACGACCAGCGCCGGCATCGCGTGGGCCTGTGGAGTCCCTGACGGGGAGGCGCTCGACCGCGAGACCATGCTGGAGCAGGTCGGCCGCATCGTCGCGGCCGTGAGCGTGCCCGTGACAGCGGACCTCGAAGCCGGGTACGGCCAGTCCGCGGACGATGTGGGCGACACTGTGGCCCGGGCCGCGAGTCTCGGGGCGGTGGGCGGCAATCTCGAGGATGCAGGCCGGGCCGGCCTGTTCGACATCGACACGGCCGTCGACCGCATCGCGGCCGCCCGTGCATCGGCCCCGAGCGGGACGTTCGTGTTGAACGCTCGCACCGACACCTACTTCGCTGGGACCAGCGGTGACGTCTTCGCCGAGACCGTCGAGCGAGCGCGGCGCTACCTCGAAGCCGGGGCTGACTGCGTGTTCGTGCCGGGCGTCGCCGACGACGACACGATCCGGAGACTCGCCGACGCCATCCCCGGTCCTCTCAACGTCGTCGCAGGACTGGCGAGCACCACCGATGCGCCCACCCTCTTCTCGCTCGGTGTCAAGCGGGTCAGCCTGGGTGGCAGCCTGGCCCGAGCCGCGCTCAGCATGGTGGAGCGCGCCGGGCGGGAGCTGCTCGAGTCGGGAACGCTGGGATTCCTGGACGGTGCCATCTCGTACGCCGACCTCCAGCGACGATTCGGCTCGTGACCGCGCTGGCGAGCCAGTAGCCGTCACGAGCCCTGTTCGGCGCGCCGAGGAGCAGAATGTTGGGCATGGCGTGGGCTGACGTAAAGGTCTCGGCGGGGGTCGCGAGCGGCGCGTCGTATGCGGTGTGTGGTGGGCGGCTCTACTGTGCCTTCGCCGGCGAGTCCGGCCGGGTCGAGCTCGCGGTGATGGCTGCGGACCGCTCATGGAGCCGGCTGCGGCAGGTAGGCCCTTCGGTGGGCGGGGTGGCTCCGACGGTTCTCGGGCTGGGTGCCGGCCTCCTGATGGTCTGCGTCGCGCCGGGCTCGTCGGGGGCGTTGAGCTTCGCCTCGTTCGCGCCGTCGGCTGACCTCCCGTCGTGGTCGCAGCCGCGCACCATCCAAGGGCTGCGGACACGGCATTCGGTGGGGCTGGCGGTGCACCGTGGTCGGGTCTGGTGCGCCGTTGCGGACGAGGCCGCTGGGCGGGTGCTGCTGCTGAACCGGGTTTCGGGGCCGTGGGAGGTCGAGGCGCCCATCGAGGTGGTGGCGTCGGGCTCGCCTGCTCTGGTGGTGGTCGACGAGGTGTTGCACTGCATGGTCCCGACCGGACGCGCGCATGGGGGGACGGTCGTCGACTGGGTGTACAGCGATGAGCAGAAGGCGTGGGCGAAAGCGCCGCAGCAGCCGGGTGTGACGACGACCAGTGGCGTGTCGGCGTGTGTGGTCAACGGTGTCCGGTATCTGGCGTACGGCAACGCGTCGGGCACGGTCTCGGTGGCTCGTCAGGTGGAGGGTAGCTGGCAGCAGCCGGAGGAGGTCCTGGACTCGCCGTCACCGACGCGGCCCGCCCTGGCGCAGTTCGCGAACCGGCTGCTGGTGGCCGGGCATGATGTGGGCGCCGCGGCGGTGCGGGGGGCGGCGCGGGTTGCGGTCCCGCTGCAGAGCTGGATGGCCCAGGTCCCGGACGGCCGGACGCTCGGGGAGTTGTCGATCCCCGGTACCCACGACAGCTGCGCGTTGTACGGCGGGTTCGTGGCGTGCACGCAGACGATGTCGCTGACGGAACAGTTCAGCGCCGGTATCCGCTGGTTCGACATCCGGCTGGTGTGGGACGGCACCACGCTGAGGGCGCACCACGGCATCGTCGACGAGCGGGTGACGCTGACCGACGTGCTCGAGTCGCTGGTGGGGTGTCTGGACCAGCAGCCGTCGGAGGGCCGGGTGTCGTCGGAGGCTGTGTTCGTCTCGATCAAGGACGAGGGCAGCGACGCCGACCCGGCCGCTTTCGCGCAGGCTGTGCAGGCGGTGCTCACCCGGTATGCGGGCAGGCTGCACTGGGTCGGCCTCGCGCGGAACGACCGGCAGCCGATGCCGACGTTGGGTGAGCTGCGCGGGAAGATCGTCGTCCTCGCCCGCAGCGATCTCGGCCGGGGAGTGGGTTTGCGGCTCGCTCCGTGGCCGGCCAGCAACGCGACGGTCGTCTCGTTCACGCCTGACGACGCCGACTTCCCGGTTGCCGTCGAGGACGACTGGAACATCGAGAACCCGTTCGACCTGGCCGCCAAGTGGACCGCGGTCGAAACGTCCCTGGAGGCCGTGGCTGCTGCTCCAGACGCTTGGCACCTCACGTTCACCAGTGCGTCGTCGTCGCTGCTGACGAACTGGCCCGCCATGGCCGCGGAGGGACCCTGGACCCACCACGCGATCGGCATCAACAGCAGGCTCGCCGCTCTGCTCAAGACCTGGCCTACCGACGCAAGTCTCGGCACGGTGGTGATGGACTTCCCGGGCTATCCCGAGATGCAGATCTGTCCGGCCATCATCGCCCGCAACCTGCCCGGCTGACCGTGCGAGACGAGCGCGGGGCCTCCGAGTCTCTGCGTACGGCCTATCGACGGAAGTCGCGCTTGCAGACGAGAGTAAGTCGACGGGATCCCAGCGCGATACGGACGCACCGGCCGAGTTGGAAACGATGCGTCACGGTCTTGACGCAACCATCGACCCGGGGCCAAGGTGGTCAAGAGACGTCGACGTTCAGTGTCTATGGCCGAGAGGTCAGGGGTTAGCGGGAATGGCGACTTCCGAACGTTTGCAGACGGAGGCCACAAGACCAACCTTTCAACAGTGAGCCGGAATCGTCGGCCGGTTCGGTCCACCGCAGGAGTGCAACCTGAACAAGCCAACGAATGAGGGAAGGGCACTCGACAAGCTGAGCTCGACATCCTAGGTGTCATCGGGCGAGTCGACCGCACTGCCCGCGAAGCCGACGCCGTAGCGGCGCGACATAGAGGTTCGATTCTGGTCACCACCGTTCGGGTGGTAGCGCGGGCATCATCGCCTGCCCGAACGGGAGCCTGACTCCCGGCTGCCCGGCCGGCCGGTCTGCAACCCATCGAGGAGACTCTCATGCCTACCACCGTCAGCTATCCAGGGGTGTACGTCGAGGAACTCCCCAGTGGAGTGCGCACCATCACGGGAGTGGCGACGTCTGTCACGGCGTTCCTCGGAAAAGCGACCCGTGGTCCTGTCGACGAAGCGGTCACTTTGACTAATTTCGGAGACTTCGAGCGCATCTTCGGTGGGCTTAACTCCGGCATGACGCTCGGGTACGCGGTCCGCGACTTCTTCGCCAATGGCGGCAGCCGGGCCATCGTCGTCCGTCTCTACAAGAAGCCCGCCGCTGGAGCGGCGAAGGCGACCTTCGCGGTAGCCGACCTGCCCCTGGAGGCGGCGTCGGAGGGCGCCTGGGGAAACCAGCTGCGCATCCGGGTGGACAAGACACCAGCGGACCCGAACGTGGTGGCCGTCGCCGAACGCCTCGGAGTCGCGGCGGCCGACCTGTTCAACCTGACGGTCCGCGACGGTGCCACCAAGCAAATGGAGACGTTCCTCAACCTGACGACCAAGGAGAGCCCCCGGCGTGCCGACCGTGTGCTCCTCGCGGAGTCGAGGCTGGTGAGGGTTGCCGCGTCGCTGAATCTCCCACAGAGCGCGGCTCCGACGGCCGGCGATGGCTCACTGACCGACGCGGACGTCTGGACCGACAACGCGAAGTCCACGCCCGCCAGGTCCACCGCGGCAACGACTGCCGTGGACAGCGACACGCTCGTGGCTGCCGACTACAAGGGTTCGAAGAACGCCAAGACCGGCATGTTCGCGCTGGAGACGGCAGACCTCTTCAACCTCCTCGTCGTGACCGCCGACGCCCGCGGCGGCGACGCGCCCGACGCCTTCTACAGCGACGCGCTCGACTACTGCGCCGAACGCCGCGCCGTCCTCATCGTCGACCCGAAAGCCGGGTGGCAGAGTGTCACCGCCGCACAGGGCGGAGTCGCCGCGCTCGGCCTCACCGGCGACCGGGCGCGCAACGCTGCGGTGTACTTCCCGCGGATCAGGCAGTCCGACCCGCTCCTCGGCGGCCAGGTCGACACGTTCGCCCCGAGCGGGACGCTGGCCGGGGTGCTGGCGCGGACCGACGCGCAGCGCGGCGTCTGGAAGGCCCCCGCCGGTACCGACGCCAGCCTCAACGGGACCATCGGCCTCGACGTCGACCTCACGGACGACGAGAACGGCTTGCTCAACCCGCTCGGGATCAACGCCCTGCGGACCTTCCCCGTCTTCGGCAACGTCACCTGGGGCGCACGAACCATGCGCGGCGCCGACGCGGCCGCCGACGAGTACAAGTACCTGCCGGTGCGGCGTACCGCGCTGTACATCGAGGAGAGCCTCTACCGCGGCCTCAAGTGGGTGGTGTTCGAGCCGAACGACGAACCCCTCTGGGCCCAGATCCGGCTCAACGTCGGGGCCTTCATGCACACCATGTTCCGGCAAGGTGCCTTCCAGGGCCAGACACCCAAGGACGCCTACCTGGTGAAGTGCGACCGGGAGACGACGACGCAGAACGACATCGACCTCGGCGTGGTGAACGTGCTCGTCGGCTTTGCACCGCTCAAGCCGGCCGAGTTCGTCATCATCCAACTCCAGCAGCTCGCCGGCCAGATCCAGGCCTGACCGCAACCGCTCACCGCACAGGAAGGCCAGCCCGATGGCGCAGTTCGTGGTCAACTCACAGCGCTTCGACCCCTACAAGACCTTCAAGTTCCGGGTGAAGTGGGACGGCCGGTACGTGGCCGGGGTCAGCAAGGTCAGCGCCCTCAAGCGGACCACCGAGGTGGTGAAGCACCGTGAGGGCGGCGACCCGAGTAGCAGCCGGAAGTCGCCCGGCCGTACCGAGTTCGAGGCCATCACCCTCGAGCGCGGGGTAACCCATGACAGGGATTTCGAGCTCTGGGCGGGCAAGGTCTGGTCCGTCGGTGCGGGGCTGGGCGCCGAGGTGTCGCTGAAGGACTTCCGCAAAGACCTCATCGTGGAGCTCTACAACGAGGCGGGGCAGCTCGCCGTCGCCTACAAGGTCTACCGGGCCTGGGTCTCGGAGTACCAGGCCCAGGCCGATCTCGACGGGAACGCGAACGCCATCTTGATCCAGCACATCAAGCTCGAGAACGAGGGCTGGGAGCGCGACGCCGACGTCGTCGAGCCCAGCGAGCCGGTCCTCACCTAGGGACGCCGGATCGATGACCGCCGTGAGTAGTGAGCGGCTGCTCCGCGCGTGGGAGGCCACGGTCGACGAGCAGCCGCTCCGGCGCGGCATCAGCCTGCTCGCCTCGTACCGGGCGGCGGATGTGCGGTCCGTCGCCGAGTGGAGCGTCCTGGCGCGCGACCGAGCCCTGTACGACCTCAGGTGCGAGCTGTTCGGGGCCGAGGCCGTCGCGATCGCCTCGTGCCCGCGCTGCGAGGAGCAGCTCGAGGTACCGCTCGATCTGACCGTGCTCCGGCCCCCGGTCGATGCCGGCCTCCCCGAGCCCGTCCACGTCGACGGGTACGTCGCCACGGTCCGTATCCCGACGACGGTCGACCTGCAGGGCATCGGCGACACGGCTGACGAGAACAGCGCGGTGGAGGCCCTCGTCGCGCGCTGCGTCGACTCGATCCGCGGGCCGGACGGGAAGGAGTGCGGCGTGCATGCGGCGCCGACCTCAGTGCGGTCGATGCTCAGGCTGCACCTGGCCGAGCTCCTCGACGACGTCGACATCGAGCTCGAGCTCAGGTGTGCGACGTGTGACCGGGAGTTCGCGGCGCCGTTCGACATCACGCCCTTCCTGCTGCGTGAGGTCGAGGCGTGGGTCGCCACCGTGCTGCGCGACATCCACGAGATCGCGCGGGCGTACGGATGGGACGAGCCGACGATTCTCTCGCTCAGTCCACGCCGACGCCGCAGATACCTCGACCTCATCGAGGCGTCGCGATGAGCTCCGACGCGCTGACCCACTTGGTCCAACGAGTGCTGCGGCCGGAGCCCGCCGTCGCACCACGCCTCCCTTCGGCGTACGAGAGCAGTGGTTCGGCCCAAGCGGAGCTCGAACGATCCGAGGAGACCCCGGTCTGGCGGTCACCCGTCCAGAGCTCCGCGGAGGAGGGCAGTGAACCACCACCCCGGAGGGCACGGCGGCGACCAGCGACGGACGAGGGCAGTCCGTCACCGAGGTCGAACGGACGACTCGTCGAGAACCTCCCGTCAGATCTTCCCGGCTCGGCGGCTCCTGTCGTAGCTGAGCCTGAGCCGGACGCTGCTCGGACGCCGACTGCGCCGGAGCTGGAACGCCAGCGGTCGGCAGTCGGCATCCGGCATGGCGTGATCACGTCACGCCCGGGCCCGGACACGGCACCCGGCCTGACACCGCCCCGACCCGTCGAACCGGTGTCTTCGCCGGAACCGTCGCGCCCCTTGACGGACGCTACGCGCGAAACGGTCGCCCGCGTGCCCGCCCTGGTACCGGTTACCGCCGTGCCGCCCGAGCAACCGCGTCGGCCGGAATCCGAACCGGTCGTGAGCATCACCATCGGACGTGTCGAGGTGCGCACCGCCGCGTCGTCGACCTCGGCCCGCCCCCCGCGTCAGCCACCGGATCGCCGGGTGATGTCGCTGGAGGAGTACCTGGACCGGCGCGCGCGCGGGGCGCCATGAGCGGCCCCCTCGCGATCGCAACCGTCACGGCAGTGCTGAAGGACCTGCTGAACGACGGTCTCGTCAACAGCGACCTGTCGGCGTCGGTCGGGACCGTGACGGTCTCTGCGCTGCCTCCCGACCGCATCGGCACCGGAACGGACGAGCCCAGCCGGCTGAACCTCTTCCTCTACCAGGTGACCGCCAACTCCGGCTGGCGCAACGAGGGTTACCCGTCGCGCGACAGCGGAGGCCGACGGGTGGCCAACCCGCCGCTTCCCCTCGACCTGCACTACCTCCTGACCGCTTACGGCGCGGACGACCTCGACGCCGAGATCCTGCTCGGGTACGCGATGCAGCTCGTCCACGAGATGCCCGTGCTCACTCCAGACCTGGTGCGCAAGACGTTCAGCGTCGCCTCGCCGGTATCGGACAAGCTGATGCCAGCATCAGTACCGGACCGCAACCCCGCCGACCTCGCCGACCAGGTCGAGTACTGCAAGATCGCACCGCGCTACCTGACCACCGAGGAGCTGTCGCGCCTGTGGTCGGCGATGCAGGCACGCTATCGCCCGTCGATGGCCTATGACGTATCAGTCGTCCTGGTCGAGTCGACGTCTGCCACGAAGGCGGCATTGCCGGTCCGAGCCGCTGCACTGACCGTCGTGCCGCTCACCCGCCCGTTCATCGCCGGGCTCGACCCAGCCGTGGCGCGTACAGGGGACTCGGTCACCATCGAAGGCTCGTCGCTCAAGGGTGAGGACACGGTCGTGCTCGTCGGCGAGGTCGGGGTCACGCCTGCCATGGACGGCAGTGGGGACACGGCGCTGAAGATCACCTTGCCTGCTGGGCTCCGCGCGGGGGTCAACCCCGTTCAGGTGGTCCACCGTGTCCCAATCGGCGATCCCCCCGCCGGCCACACCGGTGT
>JAWWPH010000044.1:0-14503 GCA_033850875.1 Nocardioidaceae bacterium
GGGATGGGCCCCGCAGTAGTGCGACGCGCGTACTCGGTCATGCTGTGCCTCCGGGCAGAGTGAGTTCGGTTCCGGGCAGGATGAGGTCGGGGTCAGGCCCGATGACCGCGCGGTTGGCGGCATAGACGGCCGCCACCTCGCGGCATACGGCTGAGTCGGCAGCGCCGGGTGCCAGTTCGTCGCGCGCGATGCGCCACAACGAGTCACCACGGCGGACGGTGCGCCGCTCCGGTGAGCCAGCGGCGGTACTGGCGGCCACCTCCGGCAGGTCGGGGAACGCGAGCCCGGCAAGCGCGGATGGCCGCTGATCCCCGGTTCGACAGCTGACCGCGCACCGGTGAGGCGACTGCTCATGGTGCAGCGCGGCGTGGGCCGTGACTGGAGCCGCGAGGCTGAGCCCACACGCGCCCACCAGGGCCCGGCGCCACCACGGTGGGCCGGTGAGGCGCGCGAGCGTCGGCAGCGGAGCCCGTCCGCGCTCGAGTGGGACCAGCAGGACCGTCGCCAGGGTGGTGACCACGAGGAAGCCGAACGCCAGCCAGGCGGCGACCAGAGCCGACGTGACGACCAGCTGGGCCAGTGTCAATCGGGTGACGCTCGGCGCATCGGTCGGCAGGAGACCGCCATGCAGCAAGGGTGCGCCGGCCCATCGCAGCGCGACCGCGAGCAGTGCCTCGGCAACCACCACCACGCAGAGCCGGAGCAAGTGAAGCATGGGCTTCACGGCCGTTTACTTACGTTTGCTTTCATTGGCCTGTTTTAGCGATCATTTGACGTGCTCGCAAGCGGTCGTCCACAACCGGCTGCCTTGAGGCAGTGCGACGCCGCTACCGTCGACCCATGCGCTGGCAGGAGCTCTTCGCCGACTTGGAGGCGCAGGCGCTCTCCCTGGAGCGGGCCGACGAGGATGAGATCTCCGATCGGATCCGTGGCGAGATGGCCCAGGTGACCCTGATGAACCGGCTGCGGGCCTCGGTGGCTCGGCAGGTCACGGTGTCGGTCCGCGGCCTCGGCGAGGTGACGGGTCGGCTTCAGCGCACTGGCGCAGACTGGATACTTCTCCAAGCGCCCGACGAGGTCATCGTGCCGCTTGCGGCGGTGATGGCCCTGCGGGACCTGCCGCCCGACGCGCTGAGCCCGCAGGGCTCGGGGGTCGTCGCGAGCGGCCTTCGGCTGACCTCGGTTCTGCGCGCCGCCGCTCGAGACCGCAGCGCGGTAATCGTTACCCGGCTCGACGGCCGGTCACTCACCGGGACTCCCGACCGAGTCGGAGCGGACTTCGTCGACCTTGCCCTGCACGACCCTTCCGAAACCCCTCGCCGCACCGACGTGCGATCGCGAGCGACGGTGCCTCTGGCAGCCATCGCGTGCATCAGGCGACGACCCACGGGCTGGGGCTCCTAGGGACTCCTATCCGACCCCTCGCGGCGACTCGTCCTGCGCGCCCGGCGGCTCGGCTTCGTCTCCCGCGTACGGGTGCTCCGCGATGAACTGCTTCGTGGTCGAGTACGCGGCCTCGATGTAGCCCTCGAGGGCCGAGGTCTCGACCCGCCACTGGCCACGGCCGCCGATCTTGATCGCGGGCAGGTCGCCGCGCCGGACCAGGGCGTACACCTGTGCCACGGAGATGTTCAGGATCTCGGCCACGTCGGCGAGCGGCAGGAATCGTGGCGTCGGCTCGGCCATGGCGGTCAGTCTGTCACGCCCTCACCCAGCAGCAGGAGGCGCTCACAGCCTGTGGATAACCTTTCCAATCGGTCGGCGTTCTGCGCAGAATACGCCCGTGTCCCTCTCGCACCGGCTCGGCTCCGAGCGCCGCCAGCCCGCTCCACCGCCGGACGGCGCACCCGCGTCTCCCGCCGCGTCTCGGGGGCGTCGCAGCCGGTGGGCGGACCCGCGGCTGTGGGTAGGCGTCCTGCTGGTCCTGGCCTCGCTGCTCGTGGGGGCGAGAGTCTTCGCCTCGGCGGACGACACCGTCGCGGTCGAGGCCATGAACCATGACGCGGTCGCCGGGTCGGCGCTGACACCCGCCGACCTCCACCTCACGTCCGTACACTTCGCGGACCCGTCCGAGGCGAGGCGTTACGTCACGACCGCGTCGGCGATCGTGGCCGGCGCCACCCTTACGCGTGACGTGGGTGCTGGTGAGCTGCTCACCGCCACGTCGGTGTCGGTCGGGGGTGGCCCGGTCGAGAAGCAGCTTCCGCTCGGCGTGGGGGCCTCGGGGATGCCGGCGGGGCTGGCGGCCGGCGACCGCGTCGACGTCTGGGCGGTACCGGCGAGCGACTCGTCCCGCCGGCGGTTCCCGGTCGCGGTGCTGCGGGGCGTGACCGTCACAGCCGTTGGCGGTACCGGCCTCGGGGGGCTCGGCGGAGATCGCCAGATCCTGGTGACGCTGGCTCCGCGTACCGACGTAGGGCACGCGTTGGCGGCGCTCAGCGGCTCGTCCGTGGTGCTGATCCAGAACGGCTCCTGACCCGTGTCGACCGGCGTTCTGGTGGCCGTGGGTGCCGTCGGTTTCGAGCCGGCAGTCCTCTCGGTGGCGTCCTCACCGGACATCCACGTCGTACGCCGATGCGTCGACGTCGCGGACCTCGTCGCCACGGCGGCGACGAGACAGGCACCGGCCGCGCTGGTCTCCGCGCAGCTGCGCGGGCTGGACGCCGAGGTCGTCGACCGGCTGAGAGGTCAGAATGTCGTGGTCGTCGGCGTGGTCGCCGAGAGTTCCAGCGCCGACGAGGCGCTGCTGCGGCAGATCGGCATCAGCGAGGTGGCGCCCGCCGATGACCCACTGTCACTCGCCGAGCTCGTCGTGGAGCTGGTGGCCCGGCCGAGTCGTGGGTCCGCACCGGCCCGTGGCGGTGAGGACGACGCGTCGGGGCGCCAGGTTCGAGACCATCTCGCCCGGTCCGGCCGGGTCGTCGCGGTATGGGGACCCACCGGCGCCCCCGGCCGGTCCACCGTGGCTCTCGGCCTCAGCGCCGAGCTCGCCCGGCTCGCCACTCCGACCCTGCTGGTGGACGCCGACGTGTACGGAGGCTCGATCGCGGCCAAGCTCGGCATGCTCGACGAGTCCTCGGGGCTGCTGGCCGCCGCGCGGGCCGCGAACACCGGGTCGCTGACGGCCGAGGTGCTGGCCCGGCACGCACGTGAGGTCGCGCCCCACCTGAGGGTGCTCAGCGGCCTGCCGCGGGCCGATCGGTGGACAGAGGTCAAGGCTGTCCTGCTGCGCAACGTCCTTGCCGTGTCAAGGTCGCTGTCGGCGTTCACGGTGGTCGACTGCGGCTTCAGCCTCGAGCTCGACGAGGAGATCTCCTACGACACCACCGCTCCTCGCCGCAACGGTGCCACCGTCGAGGCGCTGGAGAGCGCCGACACCGTACTCGTCGTCGGCGGTGCCGACCCGGTCGGCCTGGCACGCCTGATCCGCGGCCTGCACGAGCTCTCGGCGGTGGTACCCGATGTGTCGCCGCTCGTCGTCGTCAACCGCGTCCGCTCGAGCCTCGGCTGGTCCGATGACGACATCGTCTCGACCGTTGAGAAGGCGAGCGGCGTGCGCGTGACCCGGCTGCTCCCCGACGACCCCGCGGCCTGTGACCGGGCGCTCGTCCACGGGCGGTCACTGGCGGAGTGTGCCCCCGATGCCCGGCTCAGCCGTGTCTTCGGCGCGCTCGCTACCGATGTCGTGGGCGGAGGTTTCCGCGCCGGCCGGGCACGCCGCTCCCTGCGCCGGCGCTGAGCGGTTGGGCGGTCGATGCCGTCTCTGGGCGCGGTCGACGCGGCCCGTCAGTAGGACAGCAGCAACCACAGCCCGGTCAACGTGTAGCAGACCATCACCAGGAGCATCGGCAGCTGGCCGACGAGAGCATGCCTGCGGGGCAGCAGGCGGACGGCTCGGTCGTGGGCGGCGACGACTCCCAGCACGTGCCCGAGGATCACCGACACGACCTTGATCACGGCCAGCGCGGTTGGGTGGTTGTAGATGGAGTACTTGTCGATCCCGTCGGCCCACGCCGTGAGGCTCCAGCCGCGAGACAGCGGATCTCCGATGAGCTGGATGAACGCGATGCCCTCTGAGACGAAGAACGAAAGGTAGTGCGCCACGACGTAGCCCACCACGATGGGGATCACCGAGTGGCCCAGCAGATCGGGCAGGGAGCCGCGCCGTATCCCGCCCAGCCCGCCGGTGGCGATCGAGGCCAGAGTGAACGTCACGTACACCACCGCCGGGAAGAGTACGAGTGCCGCCGTGTTCAGCAGCGTGCTGTGCTCGGAGTACTGCTGAGCCCAGGCGAGCCATCGCGGTGACTCCTTGAAGCTGTCGAAGCCGATCGATCCGAACAGCACCGACACGACGCCCAGCAGGCCCGGTAGGGCCGGCATGCCGTCGAGGTTCTCGAGCGGGTTCCGCAGCACGAGCACTCCGTCGTTACGGCGACCGAACGGCGACAGCCGCGCCACGAGTGACGAGTACACCTCGAACGGGTCGGCGCGCGCGAACCACGTGTCGCCGTAGAGGGCGGCTCCGAGGAGGGTGAAGGCACCGAGCAGCGCGAACCACAGCCGTACTGAGGGAAGACTGGCCGACGTGGCCGGGTTGACGAGCTCCAGCCAGGTGAACGCCAGCAGGAAGAAGGCCGCGGGCCACAGGCCCAGGCGGGCGGGGTACGTCAGCAGGCCCTGCGACCGGTCGATTCCGGCGAGTCGGCAGACGCCCCGGTGAATCCACCGCAGCGGGTTGCACAGCCGGTACACCGGCCCGAAGACGATCGCAGCAGGGACCAGTCCGACCCACAGCGCGACGTAGACGGCACCGAACGTCGGGTTGACCAGCGTGTTCTGCCCGAAGATCGCCGCCATGGATATCCACGCCGTGAACAGCAGCGCCAGCACGACGACCACCGCGCGCGTGACGGACGACTCGACGAGCTCGGCCAGCCACCCCCAGAGGGGGCGGCCACTACCGTCCCCGCGGAAGCGGGACGTGCGCCACGCGAAGGCGAGCACCCCGAACGAGACGAGCAGGGCGGCCGCGGCGCCCAAGTAGGCGTAGTGCGCCGGTATCGGCAGGTCCTGTTGCCCGCCGATCCCGTGTGCCAGGAGCTGGCTGTGCGTGCCCACGTGGTCGCGCTAGCTGACCTGCAGGGTGACCAGCGTGACGTCGAGCCCGTGCGACTCGATGATGAAGCGGCCGGGTGTCGTGATCGAGAACGGCGGCAGCTTCTCTGCCGAGGCGCCGGCTTTCACCTCGAACTCGTGCTCGGGGATCGAGTGCACGTGGATCTCGTCGTCGGCATCGGTCGTGACGATCAGCTGGACCTTCTGGCCCTTGTCCACGTCGACCACGTGGCCGTCGTCGGGGCTGATGGCGCCGTTCTTCTCGGTGATCGTCACGGTCACCGGCTTGCTGCTCGCGCCGTCGTTGGAGCCTCCCGAACCAGAGCCGCCGCATCCGGCCAGCGACAGACCCGTGATCACCATCGCCGCGAGGAGCGTGGACCTTCGAGCCGAGCCGAACACGATTACCTCCTTGACGGGCGACGTGAATGCAGTGGTGACCGCCGGTCGCGCGTCTGCGTGCGCGTGCGCCGACCCGCCGTTCACACCCGGCGCCAAGAGTTCCTACGAGTGCGGCCGCCCGAGAGTTCCACGTCCTGCGTACCGGTCCGTCCTCGGCCAGAGGGGGCGAGCGCCTCGGCGCCATGTTGCCTCATCGCCCACGGACTGGCATGGTTCGCAAAGCGGTAGATTGTAGACTCGCACGAGGCGACGACGGAAGGTGCCATGCACGCGATCTGGAAGGGCACGATCTCATTCGGCCTGGTCACGATCCCGGTCAAGGTCTACTCGGCGACCGAGGAGCGTGACATCTCGTTCCGTCAGGTCCACGAGGCCGACGGTGGCCGCATCCGTTACAAGCGGGTGTGCGAGGTCGACGGCGAGGAGGTGCCGTACTCCGACATCGGCAAGGGTTACGAGATGCCGGACGGACGCATGGTCGTACTGACGAGTGACGACTTCTCGAGCCTTCCGCTGCCGACGACTCGGGCCATCGAGGTGCTGGAGTTCGTCCCGACCGAGCAGGTCGACCCGCTGTACTTCGCAAAGGCCTACTACCTTGCCGCGGACGGCGTCGGTGCCAAGCCGTACGTCCTGCTCCGTGACGCGTTGACCGGTAGCGGCCAGTGCGCTCTGGTCAAGGTGGCCATCCGTACCCGGGAGACACTGGCCCTGCTCAGGGAGCGCGACGGGGCGCTTGTGCTGCAGACGATGCTGTGGCCGGACGAGGTACGCGACAGCGACTTCGCGGTGCCCGACGACTCGGTCGAGATCCGCAGCCAGGAAGTCAAGATGGCGGAGTCCTACATCGCCACGCTGCAGAACGACTTCGACCCCGCGCGCTACCACAGCGACTACCGGGAGGCGCTCGAGCAGCTGGTCGAGGCCAAGGCGTCCGGGCTGCCGATGCCCGAGGCCGAGGAGGACGACGGCCAACAGGCCGAGGTCCTCGACCTGGTCGCAGCGCTGCGTGCGAGCGTCGATGCCGCTAAGAAGAGGCGTGCCGGATCGAACGGTAGCGACGACGAGCAGGCGGACTCCGAGGCGGGCTCCCGACAGACAGGGACCGTCGGTTCTCAAGGAACCTCCGGTTCCAACGGGTCGTCAGGGGCCAAGAAGGCGACGAAGTCAGCGAGCAAGACAGCACCGGCGAAGAAGGCCGCGAAGGCGTCGGGAAAGACTTCAGAGAAGAAGCGACCGGCCAAGAAGTCCGCCTGATCGGATTGCACGGCGCCTGTCGCCGCGTGGCAAGATCGGTCTATGGACGCCTCGACGACCGTTCCCACCCCGCAGAACGAGACCAACCTCCACTACGCTCCCGGCAGCGCTGAGCTTGCCGAGCTCGAGCAGAAGCTGGCCGAGCTGCAGAAGTCCCGCGTCGACCTGACGGCGACCATCGACGGGGAGCAGCGATGGGGCCAGGGCGAGCCCTTCGAGGTGGTCCAGCCACACAACCGTCACCACGTCCTGGGCGTCACCCGAGGCGCGTCGACGGCGGACGCCAAGGCGGCCATCGAGGCGGCGGCGGCCGCCGCACCCGGCTGGCGGGCGATGGCGTTCGAGGACCGGGCATCGATCATCTTGAAAGCGGCCGACCTCCTCTCGGGACCATGGCGGCAGACCCTGAACGCCGCCACCATGCTCGGACAGTCCAAGACCGCGTGGCAGGCGGAGATCGATGCGGCCTGCGAGCTCATCGACTTCTGGCGTTTCAACGTCTACTACGCCCAGCAGATCCTCCGCGAACAGCCCATCGCCAACGCCGCCGGCGTCTGGAACCGGATGGACCACCGCCCGCTCGAAGGATTCGTGTACGCCATCACGCCCTTCAACTTCACCGCCATCGCGGGCAACCTCCCGACGGCGCCGGCACTGATGGGCAACACGGTGCTGTGGAAGCCGTCGCTCACCCAGCAGTACGCGGCGCACTTCACGATGCGGCTGCTGGAGGAGGCGGGGATGCCTCCCGGTGTCATCAACCTGCTTCCCGGCGACGGAGTGGCCGTGTCCGAGGCGGCCCTCGTCCACCCCGACCTCGCCGGTATCCACTTCACCGGCTCGACGCCCACGTTCCAGCACCTGTGGAAGACCGTCGGCGAGAACATCTCCTCCTACCGGTCGTACCCGCGCATCGTGGGCGAGACGGGCGGCAAGGACTTCATCGTCGCTCATCCGTCCGCAGATCCCGACGTGCTGCGCACGGCGATGATCCGTGGAGCCTTCGAGTACCAGGGCCAGAAGTGCTCGGCGGCCTCGCGGGTGTACGTCGCCCGCTCGGTCTGGGACAGGCTCCGCGACGACTTCGTCGCCGAGGTGGAGTCCCTGACGATGGGCGACGTCACGGATCTGTCGAACTTCATGGGGGCGGTCATCGACCAGCGTGCTTTCGACAAGCACAAGGCAGCCATCGAGCGGGCCCGGCAGACGCCCCACCTGTCCGTACTCGCCGGAGGACAGGTCGACGATTCGGTCGGATGGTTCGTCCGTCCGACGGTGATCGTGTCGACCGACCCCACCGACACGGTGTTCGACACGGAGTACTTCGGGCCCATCCTCTCGGTCTACGTCTACGAGGATGCCGACTTCGAGTCGACGGTCCATCAGATGGAGTCGTTCTCGAAGTACGCACTGACCGGCGCGGTCATCGCGCAGGACCGGGGAGCGATCGCCTGGGCCATGGACGCCTTGAGGTTCTCGGCCGGGAACTTCTACATCAACGACAAGCCGACAGGCGCCGTGGTGGGACAGCAGCCCTTTGGAGGCGCCCGGGCGTCGGGGACGAACGACAAGGCCGGCGCCGCGTCGAACCTGTTGCGGTGGACCTCGCCACGGTCGATCAAGGAAACCTTCGCGCCACCTACCGACTACCGGTACCCGCACATGGGCGGGTACCCGAGCGAAGGCGGCTGAGCGCCGGCCTAGGCCACGCGGACGAGCGGAACGGCCTCCTCGAGCGCCGGGTCGATCACGATGGCGGCGCCGCACGACGCGCAGCAGAACTCACACGAGTCACCGTCGCAGTCGTCGACCGGCAGGAAAAGGCTCTGGGCACGGCAGTCGGCGCAGTACCGGGCCACTGCGCTCAGCATCAAGACGTCGGCTGGATCACTCATGGCAAACAGGTTGCCAGGTCCGGCCGACACTTTCGGAGAGGCTCGCCGCACCGCCTCCCAATCGGGCGCAACCGGTGCCTAACGGGCAGCCAGCCAGGCCGTGCCCGTCTGCTGCTCCTTGGCGGCCGCGGCGACGATCGCCTTGGCGAGCTCGGGCTCGATGCGCTTGCCGATGAAGGGGATCGATACCGTGAGGTCACCGCGGATCAGCTGCCGGGTCCCGGCGCCGACGGGCTCCAGGGACTGGGTCCCCTTCATCGTCGCGGGCTGGCCCTTGACCGAGATGCGCAGGTCGGCGACGCGCGAGCCGTCCGGTCGCCGGGGCCCCCACGCCTCGGTCTGCACGACCGTGATCGTCTGGCCGACGAACGACCGGACCACGTCGGGCACGTCCGCCGGCACCGTACGCTCGACGGTGACGGTGGCGCCCCCGTCGGGACCCAGGTCTATGTCGACTCGATGATCCACCGCGGCGGTCGCCTCACAGACGGCGACTCTGAAGTCCTTGTCGACAGCCATCGCGAACACGTCGTCGGCTGATCCCGTCGGATAACTGATCTCGGCCCGGACTTCCATGACTGCATCATGTCATCGCGCCCGCGGCGTAGCCTGACGCGGTGAGCCCGAGCGAGCGACCCCGGCCGGACCCGACCGTCGGCGAGTGGGCGGGCGACGCGATCAGCTTCGGTGAGGCGGGCGCCAAGCTGACGTACGGCAGCTACCTCCAGCTGCCGACGCTGCTGAGCTCGCAGCGGCTCGCCTCCGACCCGCCGGCGCACGACGAGCTGTTGTTCATCACGATCCACCAGGTGTACGAGCTGTGGTTCCAGCAGCTGCTCCACGAGGCGGAGACGGCCCGCGACGCGATGTTCGACGGGCGGCTGTGGTGGGCGCGTCACCTGCTCGCCCGGATGCACGTGATCGAGGCTGTGCTCGTGCAGCAGATCGACGTGCTCGAGACGATGACTCCGCAGGACTTCTTCGCGTTCCGTCAGCTGCTGGCACCGGCCAGCGGTTTCCAGTCGGTACAGTTCCGCGAGCTCGAGTTCGTCTCGGGTGCGAAGGACCCCTCGTTCGTACGCCGCTTCCGAGGGCTGACCGACGCAGAGACCGAGCGGCTGCGCAGGCGGCTGGACGAACCCACTCTCTGGGACGCGCTGCTGGCCGTGCTCGGCTCCCGGGGTCTGCCGGCCGAGTCCGACGACGACATCCGGGCGTCCCTTCAGACCGTCGCCCAGGACCGGGCCAGCTACTTCGACGTGTGGGAGCTCGCCGAGGCGCTGATCGAGCACGACGAGCTCGCCGCCGCGTGGCGCAGCCGTCACGTCTTGATGGTCGAGCGGATGATCGGTGCGCGCACCGGCACCGGCGGGTCGTCGGGCAGCGAGTACCTGCGCAGCCGGCTCCCGCTGCGCTACTACCCGCTGCTCTGGGATCTGCGTTCCCACCTGCCCGGTCCCAGTGCGGGCTGACTCCGCCGCGCCGGGGCTGGTCCGTCTCGACGAGGCGGCGGGCAAGTGGGTTCTCGTCGCGACGGTGCTGGGCTCGGGGCTCGCCGGCATCGACGCAACCGTCGTCAACATCGCCCTTCCAGCACTGGGCAAGGACCTGAACGCCGGGTTCGACGGCCTGCAGTGGACCGTCAACAGCTATACGTTGACGCTGGCGTCGCTGATCCTCCTGGGCGGGTCCCTCGGCGACCAGTTCGGCCGACGCAGGGTGTTCGTCGTCGGGGTCGCGTGGTTCGCGCTGGCGTCGGCCCTGTGCGCGGTCGCTCCCACGGTCGGCGTCCTGATCGCTGCACGTGCCCTGCAAGGGATCGGCGGTGCGTTGCTCACGCCCGGCAGCCTCGCGATGATCTCCGCGGTATTCGCGCCGGACCAACGGGCGAAAGCCATCGGCGCCTGGTCGGGCTTCGGTGGCATCGCGAGCGCCATCGGCCCGTTCATCGGCGGGTATCTCGTGAGCGGTCCCGGATGGCGGTGGATCTTCCTCATCAACCTCCCCCTCGCAGCGGTCGTGGTGTACATCGCGCTGCGCCACGTCCCCGAGAGCCGGGACCCCGACGCCGCGCCTCACCTGGACCTGAGCGGTGCAGCCCTGGGGGCGCTCGGGCTCGGCGGGGTCACGTACGCCCTCATCGGCGCCGGGTCGGGCCTGTCACCATCGGTCGTCGGCAGCCTCGTGGTCGGTCTCGCCGCGATGGCCGGTTTCGTCTGGACCGAGCAGCACAGCCGCCACCCCATGCTGCCGCCCGACATCTTCGTCAACCGGCAGTTCACGGCGGCGAACCTGGTGACATTCGCCGTCTATGCCGCCCTCGGCGGGGTCTTCTTCCTGCTCGTCGTGGACCTCCAGGTCGTCGCGGGCTTCTCGCCGCTGCTCGCCGGGACGGCGCTGTTGCCGGTCACGGCGATCATGCTGGTCCTGTCGGCTCGAGCCGGTGCGCTGGCCGGCCGGATCGGGCCCCGGCTCCCCATGACGCTCGGCCCACTCGTCGCGTCCGCCGGTGTCCTCCTGCTGCTGCGGATCGGGCCGGGGTCCTCGTACGTCATCGACGTCCTGCCGGCGGTCACCGTCTTCGGTCTCGGTCTTGCCCTGCTCGTCGCCCCGCTCACGACGACCGTGCTCGCGGCAGCGGCCGACAGGCACGCGGGCGTGGCGTCCGGGGTCAACAACGCCATCGCCCGCGCCGCCGCGCTCCTGGCCGTCGCCGTGCTCCCGGTCGTGGCCGGCATCTCCGGCACCGACTACGAGCAGGCGGCTGCCTTCTCGGACGGCTTCCGCATCGCCGTGATCGTCTGTGCGGGCCTCCTCGTCGCGGGAGCGCTCATCGCTGCGCTGACCATCCGGAACCCCGGCGACGCTCCTCACGTCAGTTCCCCGGACCGCCGCCACTACTGCGGGGTCGAGGGACCGCCGCTACATGCACCGGACGACGTCGCCGCGACCGGACCGCACTGACCGGTGCCGCAAAACAGGCGTCAAACGGTGTCGTAACGACCACACCGGACTAGTGTCGGATCTGGCCGTGCAACGGCGCTCGGCCACGGCGTCTCGCGACGCCGTCCCTGGCAGGGCGAAACAGGTGTCGGTCTCATGCTCAGCAAGTTGGAAGACGCGAAGCGGCAACTCCTCGCAGACGCAGCCTCGATAGCTGAGCATCGCAAGGGCAGCGGGGTCGCGCTCGACGCCGGCCAGACCCGCGAGCTCCTCGACTCGTACTACCGTCACGCCGACCCCGAGGGGCTGCTGGACCGCGGCCCGGTCGACGTGTACGGGGCCGCCCTCAGCCATTACAAGCTCGCGGCGAACCGCCCCCAGGGGTCGGCGGCCGTCCGGGTCTTCACGCCGACGGTCGACGACAACGAGTGGGCGGCAGCCGGTCACACCGTCGTCGAGGTCGTCACGGACGACATGCCGTTCCTCGTCGACTCCGTCACGATGGCCCTCACCGCCGAGGACCGGGCCATCCACGTCGTGACCCACCCGCAGTTCGTCGTGCGCCGCGACGTCACCGGCGCACTGCTGGAGGTCTACGACATCGAGCACTCGCCCGATGCCGACGGCTCGACGGACCTGGTCCGGGAGTCGTGGATGCACATCGAGATCGACCGCGAGACCGATCCGGCTGCGCTGGACGAGATCCGGAGGACCCTGGCGAACGTGCTGCGCGACGTCCGCGAGGTCGTCGAAGACTGGCAGAAGATGCAGACGCAGGCCCGCGACATCGTGGACGCGATGGAGGAGGAACCCCCGCCGCTCCCCGAGACCGAGGTACGCGAGGGGCGCGCGCTGCTGGACTGGCTCGCCGACGACCATTTCACGTTCCTCGGCTACCGCGAGTACAAGCTGCAGACGATCGACGGCGAGGATGTCGTGCGGGCCGTCCCGGGCACCGGTCTCGGCATCCTGCGAGCCGACCAGGACATGTCACCGTCGTCGGGTCGACTGCCCCCCGCCGTACGGGCGAAGGTCCGCGAGAAGCAGCTGCTGATCATCACGAAGGCGAACTCCCGCTCGACCGTGCACCGCCCCGTCTACCTGGACTACGTGGGCGTCAAGACGTTCGACGCGGCGGGGGAGGTCGACGGTGAGAAGCGCTTCCTCGGTCTGTTCAGCTCGGCGGCGTACACCGAGAGCCTGACCCACATCCCGGTCGTGCGCGACAAGGCGCGGCAGGTGCTGGAGCGAGCCGGTTTCGAGCCGCTCAGCCACAGCGGCAAAGCGCTGATGGACATCCTCGAGACCTATCCGCGCGACGAGCTCTTCCAGACGTCGGTCGACGAGCTGCTGCCGGTGGCCGAGGCCGTGCTGCACCTGCGCGAGCGGCGCCAGCTGAGGTTCTTCGTCCGCCGCGACACCTACGGCCGGTACCTGTCCTGCCTCGTCTACCTGCCCCGCGACCGCTACACGACGCAGGTACGCGAGCGGATGCAGAAGATTCTCAAGTCGACGCTGGGTGGCGACTCGCTCGACTACACGGCCCGGGTCAGCGAGTCCGTGCTGGCCCGGCTGCACTTCGTGGTGCGGGCCGCGCCGGGCGGCACCCTGCGCGTCTTCGACCAGGACACCCTCGAGCAGCGCCTCGCCGACGCCACCCGCTCGTGGACCGACGACCTTGCCGTAGCGGTGATCGAGGAGTTCGGGGAGGAGCAGGGCTCGCGGCTGCTCCGCTCCTACGGGACGGCGTTCCCCGAGGCCTACAAGGAGGACTTCCTGGCGCGGGCAGGGGCCGCCGACGTTCGCCGGCTGGAGGAGCTCGGGTCCGACCCCATCGCCTTGTCGCTGTACTCACCGGTCGACGCTGCCCCGGGCGAGGCACGCCTGAAGGTGTACCGCAAGCAGAGCCCGCTGAGTCTGTCCGACGTGCTCCCCGTGCTTTCGTCCATGGGGGTCGAGGTCGTCGACGAGCGTCCGTACGAGCTCGAGCACGAGACGGAGAAGGCGTGGATCTACGACTTCGGCCTGCGCCGGGCGTCGGCGCTGCCCTACGGGGCGCGGCAGCTGTTCCAGGACGCCTTCCTGGCCGTGTGGTCGGGCCGGGCCGAGAGCGACGGGTTCTCGGCGCTGGTCCTGGACGCGTGCATCTCGTGGCGGCAGGCATCCATCCTGCGCGCCTACGCCAAGTACTTCCGCCAGGGCGGCTCGCCCTTCAGCCAGGACTACATCGAGGCGTCGCTGGTCTCGAACGTGTCGATCGCCCGGCTCCTGGTCAGCCTCTTCGAGGCGCGGTTCGACCCCAGCCTCCCGGACACGCCAGCAGATCGTGACGCCGCGACGGCCGAGATCGAGAGCTCCATCCTCGCAGCGCTCGACGACGTGGCGAGTCTCGACGAGGACCGCATCCTGCGCAGCTACCTGCTGACGATCAAGGCGACCCTGCGCACGAACTACTACCAGCCCGACTCCGACCGGGAGCCGAAGTCGTACCTGTCGCTGAAGCTGGACCCGCGGACCGTACCCGATCTCCCCGAGCCGCGTCCGGCCTTCGAGGTGTTCGTCTACTCACCGCGCGTCGAGGGCGTCCATCTGCGGTTCGGTGCCGTGGCGAGGGGCGGGCTGCGGTGGTCGGACCGCCGCGAGGACTTCCGTACCGAGGTACTCGGCCTGGTCAAGGCGCAGATGGTGAAGAACGCCGTGATCGTCCCGGTCGGCGCCAAGGGTGGCTTCTTTTGCAAGCGGCTCCCCGACCCGGCCGCCGACAGGGACGCGTGGCTCGCCGAGGGCGTCGCGTGCTACAAGACGTTCATCTGTGGGCTCCTCGACATCACCGACAACCTGGTCGACGGAAAGACCCAGCCTCCCGAGCGCGTCGTCCGCCACGACGG
>JAWWPH010000432.1:0-5504 GCA_033850875.1 Nocardioidaceae bacterium
GAGCTCGACGCTCAGCTCGGCGTCGTCGAGCGCGAGCGCCCGGGGGGTCAGCTCGGCGAGGTACGCGTATGCCGCGTCGGCGCCCTCGACGTACAGTCGTGGCATCGTGGAGTTGAACTCGTCAGCCACGAGGCCCCACTCGTCGTCCAGCGTCCGGCTCAAGGCCACGGCCTCACGAGACGCCTCCAGGGCAGCTGACCAGTCCTGGGCGTCGATGAGGAGCATGGCGAGGTTGGAGACGGCCGTGCTCTCACGCGTCTTGTTGCCGATCTCCCTGGCCAGCCGGGCGCTCGCTTCGATGAGCGGTCTCGCCGCAGCGATGTCCCCGTGCGCCCTCAGCGCGACCCCCAGGCTGTTGAGCTCCCGCGCCTGCCGAGCCTTGTCGCCCAACCGGCGGGTCATCCCCAGCGCTTGCCGGAACCCGTCGGCGGCGGGATCGACGTCTCCTTGCTGGAGCTGGAGGAGAGCCAGACCGTGCAGCGTGTCGACCGTCTCGGCGTTGTCGGTGGTACCGACCACGCCGAGCGCCCGGCCGAGCCAGCCGCGTCCTTCCGCGGCGTACCCCAGGTGGTACCAGTATCCCGTCATCGCCCTGACCAGCTCGAGCCCGAGCGCGGTTCGCTCGGTACCGACCTCGGCGGCCGGCCGAAGGCACCAGTCGAGAGCGCCGCGGATGTCGTCTTCGACGCCGGACAGCCGATCCAGCGCCTCCATCTGCCGAGAGCCTGACATCAGCTCGCACATCTCGGTGGCCAGCGAGCTGCACCAGCGCGCGTGCTGCAACCGGGTCTCGTCCGCCTGTCCGGTGACCTCGAGCTCGTGCCGCGCGAAGGCCCGGATCGTCTCCAGCAAGGAGATGCGCGGCTCGCCGTCGGGACCGTCGACGATCTGGACGAGGCTGACGTCCACGAGATGGGCCACCGCGTCCAGCGGGTCGGCGCCTTGGACGTCGAGGACGGCCTCGACGGCCGCCAGGTCGCACTGTGATGCGAAGACACCGAGCCTGCGGAAGACGTCCTGCTCCGCTGCCGAGAGCAGCTCGTAGCTCCAGGCGATCGTGGCGGCCAGGGTCCGCTGACGCTCGGCACGGTCCGTCGCCACGACTCCCGACCCCAGGGTGTGGTCGAGCCGGCTGAGCAGCGCTTGCGGGGAGAGCAGCTTCGAGCGCGCGGCCGCCAGCTCGATGGCCAGGGGCAGCCCGTCGAGGCGGCGGCACAGCTCCACGACCGCCGTGACGTTGGCCTCGGTCAGCTCGAAGGCGGGGCGAACCATCCTCGCCCGGCGGACGAAGAGCTCCACAGCGCCGCAGCGTGCGGCGGCGGCGGGATCCGCGACCGCTCGCGCGGGGAGGTCGAGGGGCGGTACGGGGTGCTCGAACTCGCTCACCAGGTGCAGTGGACGGCGCGACGTCGCGAGGACCTTGACCGCGGGCGCGGCGCTCAGCAGCTCGCCGACGACCCGGTCAGCGTCCGCGATCTGCTCGAGGTTGTCGAGGATCAGCAGTACAGAGCGGTCCGCCAGGAAGCGCATGACCCGGTCCCGCGGGAGCTCGTCGGCACCGCCGAAGGCGTTCACGGCATCGGCGACACCCAGCCACATCGTCGCGTCGCGCGTGGCGGCGCTCAGGTCGGCGAAGAAGACGCCTCCCGGGAAGGCGTGCTCGAGCGTCTGCGCGATGCCGACCGCGAGCCGTGTCTTCCCGGTCCCTCCCGGTCCGGTGAGGGTGAGCAGCCGTACCTGCGGGTCGGTGATCTTCGCCCGGAGCTCGCCGACCTCGCCCTCGCGACCGACGAGCGGGGTGGTCGCCGTCGGCAGACTCGCCGACGTGCCGATGCTCCGCAGCGGGGGGAAGTCCGACACCAGGCCGTCGACGACCAGGTCGAACAGGTGCTCGGGCTCGGACAGGTCCTTCAGGCGATGCCATCCGAGGTCTCGCACGCCCACCTGCTCGCCCAAAGCTCCGGCGAGCAGCCGGGTGGCTTCGGACACGACGATCTGGCCACCGCCCGATGTGCCAGCGATCCGCGCAGCCCGGTGCAGGTCGAGCCCGATGTACCCGTCCTCGTGCCGCTGCGGCTCGCCCGTGTGCAGGCCCATGCGTACCATGATCGGCACCGAGTCCGGCCACGCGTGCTGCTGGAGTCGCCGCTGGCCCTCGACGGCGGCCAGCACCGCCTCGCGGGCGGACGTGAACACGACGAAGAAGCTGTCCCCCTCGGTACCCATCTCGATGCCGCCGTGCTCGGCGAACACCGAGCGCAGGATCGCGCGCTGCGCCGACAAGGCCTCACCCCACCGCGGACCCAGCCGGCTCAGCGTCAGTGTCGACCCCTCGATGTCGCTGAACAGCATCGTGATGACACCGCTCGGCAGGTCGACCATGCCCGCTAGTATCCCCCCGAACCCGCCCGAATGGTCCAGCGGACGGGCTGAAAACCGGAGGTGACGTTGTCCCCGATTCTGGATATCGTGGACACACCGTCGCCACGGTCGAAAGGTCGCGCCATGCGCATCGAGGGCTCTGTCACCTCCGTCTCCTGGATTCCGAGCGAGGCTGTCACCGGGGTGGTCTTCCGGGTCCCGTTCGAGGTGGGCATGTCGCACTACGACGAGCCGCCGCCCGACGAGCTGCCCGACCTGGACGAGTTCGTCGCAGCCGACCGGGCCCGCTTCCTCAACGAGCTGAGGGCCTGGATCGAGGTCGAGAACGGCGTCGTCGTGGATCATGGGCACACCGGCCGCGGCCGGATCGGTGTGACCACGCTGCGCCTGGGCGGTAAGGGCATGGCCTTCCAGGCCGTGTCCTTCCCCGACCGGCGCAAGGCCGAGCTGATCGACACGGCCGCCGTCCGGTTCGAGCAGACCTGCGGCGGGCGTACGGGCGTCCCGGCTCCGCGCCGGGTCGACCGGCCGCCGTTCGTGCAGTTCGCCGCGCCGATCGCCTGGACGACCCTCGCGCTGACCCTTCATGCCGACGGCCGTCAGGAGTTCGAGCTCGTCGGTGCCAGCCCCTTCCCGCGCCACTGGGTCTACGACCAGGACAAGCGGCTCAGTGCGAAGTCGGCGCGCATCAACTACCACCGCTGGAGCACCGAGGCGTTCGGTCGGCGTACCCCGTGGGGCGACTACGACTCCCCTGTGGTGGTCACGGCCGCGGAGTCCGCACTCGAGCGCGAGCTCTCCCGCACCATCATGCGGGCGGGCGTGAAGCCGGAGATCCGGCGGATCAAGGAGGGCGACTTCCTGACGCGGCAGGGTGAGGAGTCCGACGAGCTGTACCTGTTGCTCGACGGTCTGCTCCGGGTCGACGTGGACGGAGAGACCGTGGCGGAGATCGGGCCGGGCGCTGTGCTCGGCGAGCGAGCGATCCTCGAGTCCGGACGTCGTACCGCCTCGTTGACCGCACTGACCCGCTGCAGGGTGGCGGTCGCCGGACGGGAGACCGTCAAGCCCGAGGTGCTGGTCGAGATCGCCAAGGGCCACCGCCGGGAGGACTCGTCGGTCTGACCCGCGCTTACGAACGCCGCCATGGGGGTACGCCGCAACCATGGCATCGACCTCACCGGCCCCGCTCGGCACAGACACGCTGACGTTCGTCGGCACGGCCACCACGATCCTGCGGATCGGCCCGTTCATCCTGCTGACCGACCCGAACTTCCTCCGCAAGGGCCAACGCGCCTACCTCGGGAAGGGTCTGTGGAGCCGTCGGCTCACCGATCCCGCCATCGGGATCGGCGACCTGCCCCCGCTCGACGCTGTCGTCCTCTCGCACCTGCACGGCGACCACTGGGACCGGGTCGCGCGGAGGGGTCTGGATCGGTCCCCGCCCGTCGTCACCACACCGCAGGCGGCACGCCGGCTGCAGCGCTACGGCTTCTCCACGCAGGGCCTGCCCACGTGGGGCTCGCACGTGCTGCGTCGCGGTGCCGACGAGCTCACCGTCGTGTCGGTGCCCGGCGTGCATGCGCGGGGTGCGATGAGGCGGCTGCTTCCGCCGGTGATGGGGAGCATTCTGGAGCACCGGGTCGGCGACGACGTACGGCGCCGGGTGTACATCAGCGGCGACACGCTCACGGGGGACCATCTGGACGCCATCCACGAGCGGTACCCCGACATCGACGCGGCGGTCGTCCATCTCGGCGGAACGCGGGTGCTCGCCCACACGGTCACGATGGACGCCGAGCAGGGCGTCGACTTCTTGCGCCGGGTGTCACCGGCATCCGCGATACCGGTGCACTACGACGACTACGGCGTCTTCAGGTCGCCGCTGTCGGCCTTCCTCGAGCGGGTCGGACGCGAGGACATGTCCACGGTCGTCCGGCCGGTTCGGCGTGGCGAGACGGTCGCCTTGTCGGCGTGACGGACGGTCGCCATCGGCTATCTCGTGGACGCCGACCGGCCCTCGACGAGCCGGGCGACCGTGTCGAGTGTCTCGTCCAGGCTCTCCTGGATCCCCGGGTGGTCGGCCTCGGTGTGCAGCGTGAGACTGACCCTCGACTCCTCCGGGCTCCCGGTCACCTCGAGGTCCCCCTGGTAGTCGTTCGGGCCCTCCGATCCCCACTCGATCTGGCGTCGCTCCTCGTCGACCCGGAACCAGGCCTCGGAGCTGACCGTCTGCTCGTCCTCGCCGGGCGGGTCGATGACCGCGGTGACGTCGACCGTCTCGTCCCCGGTGCGCTCGGCCGCGGTGATGCGTGGGAAGTAGCGGGGCAGGTTGTCGACGCGCCGCAGGAAGGCGAACACCGCGTCCGCATCGGCTGCGACGACGCGCGTTCCCTGGTAGTTGCCCACAGATGCTCCTTGTCTCGGTGTCAGGTCGCTCAGGCGGGGGTCGCCCAGTCGCCGAGGGTCCAGGCCGTGACCTCCGGCATGTCCTCCAGGTGCTCGACCACGTACGCCTCGTGACGGGCGAGCTCCGAGCGACAGTATGCCTTGAGGTCGGTGGCCCCCGCCGGGGTGCGACGCGCGTTGTTGATCGCGTCCATCACGAGGTGGTACCGGGAGGCCCGGTTGCGTACGACCATGTCGAACGGCGTGGTCGTGGTGCCCTCCTCGATGAACCCCCGGACGTGGAAGCGGTCGGCGTCGGGGCGGCCGTGGACCAGCTGGTGAATCGCGCCGGGGTAGCCGTGGAAGGCGAAGACGACGTCGGTGGAGTCGGTGAACAGCTCCCGGAACAGCGTGTCCTCCATGCCGTGCGGGTGGTCCTTCGGCCGGGGCAGGCTCATCAGGTCGACGACGTTGACCACCCTGACCGAGAGGCCGGGGAGCCGCTCCTTCAGCAGGCTGGCCGCCGCAACCGTCTCCATCGTGACGACGTCACCGGCGCACGCCAGCACGATGTCGGGCTCGCGGCTGCCGTCGTCGTTGCCGGCCCAGGTCCAGATGCCCGCTCCCCGGGCGCAGTGGTCGATGGCCTCGTCGATCGTGAGCCACTGCAGCTGGGGCTGCTTGTCGATCACGATCAGGTTCACGTACGACCGTGACCGCAGGCAGTGGTCGGA
>JAWWPH010000440.1:0-14304 GCA_033850875.1 Nocardioidaceae bacterium
GCTGGGCATGAACACCGTCAAGTGGGAGCTCGAGGACCTCGCGTTCGCGACGCTGCACCCGAAGGTGTACGACGAGATCGTCCGGCTGGTCGCCGAGCGCGCCCCGGCGAGGGACGAGTTCCTCGACACCGTGATCGACCAGGTGCAGGAGGACCTCAGGTCGTCGAAGATCAAGGCGACCGTGACCGGACGGCCGAAGCACTACTACTCGATCTACCAGAAGATGATCGTGCGGGGTCGCGAGTTCACCGACATCTACGACCTGGTCGGGATCCGGGTGCTGACCGAGTCGGTGCGTGACTGCTACGCGGTGCTGGGCGTCCTGCACGCACGGTGGAACCCGGTGCCCGGGCGGTTCAAGGACTTCATCGCGATGCCGAAGTTCAACATGTACCAGTCGCTGCACACGACCGTGATCGGCCCGGGCGGGAAGCCCGTCGAGCTGCAGATCCGTACCCACAGCATGCACCGACGGGCCGACTACGGCGTCGCCGCACACTGGAAGTACAAGGAGAACGGCCACGCGGGCGTCGACACCGACCGCAAGCTGGTAAGCCCCGACACCGGCAGCGGCGACATGCCGTGGGTCCGGCAGCTGATGGACTGGCAGCGGGAGACCGAGGACCCGGGGGAGTTCCTCGACTCGCTGCGGTTCGAGATCAACTCGTCGGAGGTGTACGTCTTCACCCCGCGCGGCGAGGTCGTGGCGCTCCCGACCGGGTCGAGCCCCGTCGACTTCGCCTACGCCATCCACACCGAGGTCGGGCATCGCTGCATCGGGGCGCGCGTCAACGGCCGCCTCGTCCCGTTGGAGTCGGAGCTCGAGCACGGCGACGTCGTCGAGATCTTCACGTCGAAGGCGCAGACGGCCGGGCCCAGCCGGGACTGGCTGACGTTCGTCAAGAGCCCGCGCGCACGCAACAAGATCCGCCAGTTCTTCACGAAGGAGCGCCGCGAGGAGGCCATCGAGCAGGGCAAGGAGGCGCTCGTGCGGCTGATGCGCCGGGAGGGCCTGCCGCTGCAGCGGATGCTCACGCACGAGACGCTGTCCGTGGTCGCCACCGAGCTCCGCCACGCCGACGTGACGGCGCTGTACGCCGCCGTGGGGGAGGGGAACACGACCGCGCAGGCGGTCCTGCGCAGGATCCTCGAGCTGTTCGGCGACGAGGCCGCGGCCGACGAGGCGGCCGAGACCGTCACCATCACCAGCGAGCGGGAGCGGCGCAAGCAGTCACCCCGAGGCGACGCCGGCGTCATCGTCAAGGGCCTCAGCGACGTCCTGATCAAGCTGGCGCGGTGCTGTACGCCCGTGCCGGGGGACGAGATCGTCGGCTTCGTGACCCGCGGGGCGGGTGTCTCGGTGCACCGCGGCGACTGCACCAACCTCAAGAGCCTCGAGCCCCAGGGTCGCATGGTGGAGGTCGAGTGGGCGCCGACGGCGCAGTCGATGTTCCTCGTCGCCATCCAGGTCGAGGGGCTCGACCGGGCTCGGCTGCTGAGCGACATCACCCGGGTGCTCTCCGACGTCCACGTGAACATCCTGTCGGCGTCGGTCGCGACGACCCGTGACCGGATCGCGAAGAGCCGGTTCACCTTCGAGATGGCCGACCCCGCGCACCTCGGACACGTGCTGAAGGCCGTCCGCAACGTCGACGGCGTGTTCGACGCCTACCGCGTCACCCAATGAACCCCTCGGCGGGAATCAGGCGCCGCCGAACTCCTGCAGGGCCTTGGCGGCCTCCTGCCGCCACGTCTCCCGCGCCGCGATGCTGTCGCGCAACTCCGCGGCAGCCCGCTCGTCCCCGGACGCCTCCGCCTTGGCAAGGTCGGCCCGCAGCGACGTGAGCATCGTCTCCAGCTTCGCCACGGTGTCGCGGGCCCGAGACTGGGCTTCGGGGTTCGACCGCCGCCAGCTGACGTCCTCTGCGCCGCGGACCGCCTGCTCGACCCGCTTGAAGCGGTTCTCGAGGTCCTTCACGTCACCTCGCGGCACCTTGCCGGCTGCGTCCCACCGGTCCGCGATCGACCGGAACGCCTCCTTCACCGCGCGCAGGTCCCCGATCGGCAGCAGCCTCTCGGCCTCCTCGAGCAGGCTCCGCTTGGTCTCCGCAGCCTTGGCGTACTCGGTGTCGAGCTCGGCGTTGACCGCCGTACGGGCGGAGAAGAACACATCCTGCGCGGTCCGGAAACGCTTCCACAAGGCGTCGTCGTCGTCTCGCTGAGCGCTGCCCGCCGCCTTCCACCGCGTCATCAGATCGCGGTAGGCACGTGCCGTGGCCGCCCAGTCGGTCGAGGACGAGAGCTCCTCGGCCTCCGCGACCAGCTTCTCCTTCACGGCCTTCGCCGCCTCACGTTTCTGGACCAGCTCCCCGAAGTGCTGCTTGCGCCGCCGGGTGTACGTCGTGCGCGCTGCCGAGAACCGATGCCACAGGGCGTCGTCGGAGGGCTTGTCGAGGCGCGGGAGGTCCTTCCACGCCTGCAGCAGCTCGCGCAGCCGCGTCACGCCGTTGCGCCAGTCACTGCCCTGCGCCAGCTTCTCGGCGTCGGCCACCACCTTCTCCTTCGACGCCTTCGCCGTCTTGAGCTTGGCGGCCTTCTCCGCCTTGCGCTCCTCGCGCCGCAGGTTGATCAGCGGCTGCAGGGCGTCCAGCCGGCGCGTCAGGCCTTCGAGGTCCCCGACAGCCTGCGCGTCCGCGACCGTTCCCCGTACCCGGCCGAGCGCCGACACCGCATCCTCCGGCGACACCGCGCGTGCCTTGATCCGCTGTTCGAGCAGGCTTACCTCCGCCTCGAGTCCGTCGAAGCGGGTGCGGTAGAAGGCGAGTGCCGCCTCGGGATCGCCGCCCGGCCACTGTCCGACCGCACGCTCGCCGTCGGCCGTACGGACGAAGACGGTCCCGTCGTCGGCGACCCGCCCGAACTGCGTGTCGTCGGTCATGGCGTCCCCTTCGACGAGCCGGAGGTGCGAGCCGAGGCGGACGTACGCGGAGCAGGCGACGTGCTGGTCGGCACCGACGACCCGGTGGAGCCCGAGCCGGACTGCGTTCCGGACGAGGCCGCGCTGGTCGGCGCGCTGCTCGTGGGCGTCAGCTGCTGGTTCTTGCGCTCGTCCTCGGTCTTCCCGATGTGCAGGATCAGCCAGACGAGCGCGGCACCGGCGACCACGGCGGCGAGTACTCCGACGGCGATCCCGATCCGGCGCGCCCGCGCAGCACGGGCAGCCCGGCGGGCGCGCTGCCGCTCCCACCGCGCCCGCGCCAGCTGCCGCTGGCGCTGCTTGCTCTTCGCCACAGATACCTCCGCCGATGCGCCGGTACGCGGCGCTGGACCGGTTGCTCAGTGTAGAAGCCTAGGAGCACTGCCGTACCGCCGACGACAGCATCGCTGCCCGACCAGGCTGCGCCGCGTCCCGGTCACCCTCGGTAGGCTGCTCCTTTACTTCCGTCCCTGAAAGGGTGCCTGTGCTGATCGCTGCCTTCCCCGCCGGGCCGTGGGCGACGAACTGCTACGTCGTCGCATCGGCGCCCGGCGAGGAGTGCGTCGTGATCGACCCCGGGAAGGACGCTACGGACGGGGTTGCCGACGTCGTCCGAGAGCACCGGCTGCGCCCTGCTGCGGTCCTCCTCACGCACGGCCACATCGACCACATGTGGTGTGTCGCTCCGGTCGCCGGCGCGTACGACGCGGTCGCTTACATCCACCCCGCCGACCGTGCGCTGCTCGAGGACCCGCTCGCCGGGATGTCCGCAGACACCGCACGGATGCTGCTCGGCCAGGATCTGCACTTCGCCGAGCCCGACGACGTGCGCGAGCTCGCTGACGGTACGGACCTGGTGCTCGCCGGCGTCCGCTTCACGGTGGACCACACTCCCGGCCACACCTGGGGGTCGGTGACGTTCCGCACGCCGTACGGCGACCAGGGGATACCCGAGCTCATGTTCGCAGGTGACCTGCTCTTCGCCGGGTCCATCGGCCGTACCGACCTGCCGGGCGGTGACCACCCCACCATGCTGCGAAGCCTCGCCGCCAAGGTGCTGCCGCTCGACGACGACATCGTGGTCCTCCCGGGCCACGGCGAGCAGACCACGATCGGGCACGAGCGCCGGTCGAACCCGTACCTGGCCGGTCTCGACGTCGCCGAGAGCATCTGAGCGTCGATGAGCCGACCCACGCCACTGAGCGGGTTCCCTGAGCTGCTTCCCGCCGAGCGCAACGCCGAGCTGTCGGTCCTGGAGCACCTGCGACGGGTCTTCGAGCTGCATGGCTACAGCAACATCGAGACCCGGGTGGTGGAGCCGCTCGACCGGCTCCTGAGCAAGGGCGAGATCGACAAGGAGATCTACGTCCTGCGGAGGTTGCAGGCCGATGCGGACGCCTCCGACGCAGGTGTCGGGCTGCACTACGACCTCACGGTGCCGTTCGCGCGCTACGTCCTGGAGAACTCCGGAAAGCTCGAGTTCCCTTTCCGCCGGTACCAGATCCAGAAAGCATGGCGCGGGGAGCGGCCGCAGGAGGGCCGGTTCCGCGAGTTCACGCAGGCCGACATCGACGTCGTGGGCAAGGACGAGCTGCCCTTCCACTACGACGTCGAGATCGCCCGGGTGATCTCCGAGGCGCTGAGCGGACTGCCGATACCGCCGCTACGGCTGCAGGTCAACAACCGCAAGCTGATCGAGGGCTTCTACCGGGGCGTGGGTACGCCCGACCCGGCGGAGACCATGCGGATCATCGACAAGCTCGACAAGGTGCCCGCTTCGGCGATCGCCACCATGCTGGTCGACGCGGGTCTCACTCCGGACCAGGCATCCAAGTGCCTCGCCCTCGCCGAGATCAGCGCCGACGACGACGGGTTCGTCCGGCGCGTGCACGACCTCGGCGTGGAAGACCCCCTGCTCCAGACTGGTCTGGACGAGCTCGCGGCCGTCGTCGAGGGATGCCGTGCCTTTGCGAACGCGCGCTTCAGCGTCACCGCGGACCTGCGCATCGCGCGAGGTCTGGACTACTACACGGGCACGGTGTTCGAGACCCGGATGGACGGGTTCGACAGCCTGGGGTCGATCTGCTCCGGGGGCCGCTACGACGCGCTGGCCTCCGACGGTGCCACCACGTACCCGGGCGTCGGGATCTCGTTCGGCGTCTCGCGCACGCTCGTGCCGCTCTTCGCGCGCGGACTTCTCACCTCCACGCGCGTCGTCCCGTCGGCCGTCCTCGTCGCCCTCGTCGACGAGGAGTCCCGCGCCCACAGCGACGCCATCGCCGGCCGGCTCCGCCGGCGCGGGATCGCGACCGAGGTGGCAGCGGCCGCGCAGAAGTTCGGCCGGCAGATCCGCTACGCCGACCGCCGGGGCATCCCGTACGTCTGGTTCCCCGGCCGAGACGACGGCTCCGACGAGGTCAGGGACATCCGCAGCGGTGTCCAGGTCGCCGCGGACGCGGACAGCTGGCGCCCCGACGACGACGACCTACGGCCACAGGTGGTCGACTCGCTCGGCCCGCAGACCCCCTCCGTCGACCCGCACTGAAGGAGCACCTCTCCGTGATACGTACGCACGACGCCGGCACCCTCCGCCTCGACGACGTCGGCTTGTCGGTCACCCTCGCCGGGTGGGTCGCACGCCGCCGCGACCACGGCGGGGTGGCCTTCATCGACCTGCGCGACGCGAGCGGGGTGGCCCAGGTCGTGATCCGCAACGAGGAGGCGGCCCGGCCGCTGCGCTCGGAGTACTGCCTGCGCATCGTGGGCGAGGTCGCTGGGCGCCCGGCCGGCAACGCCAACCCGCAGCTGGCGACGGGCGACATCGAGGTCGTCGCCTCGACCGTGGAGATCCTCAGCGAGTCGGCGGCGTTGCCCTTCCCGATCGAGGAGCACGCGGCGACACCCGTCGGCGAGGAGGTGCGGCTGAAGTACCGCTACCTCGACCTTCGCCGCCCGGGCATGGCGCACAACCTCCGGCTACGGGCCGAGGCGACCCGGATCATCCGCGCGGTGATGGCCGAGCACGGGTTCCTCGACATCGAGACGCCCTACCTCACCCGCTCCACCCCGGAGGGCGCGCGCGACTTCCTGGTGCCGGTGCGCCTTCAGCCGGGGTCGTGGTACGCGCTCCCGCAGTCACCCCAGCTCTTCAAGCAGCTGCTCATGGTCGCGGGGCTCGAGCGCTACTTCCAGATCGCCCGCTGCTTCCGCGACGAGGACTTCCGCGCCGACCGCCAGCCCGAGTTCAGCCAGCTCGACATCGAGCTCAGCTTCTGCGACGCGTCCGACGTCCAGCGAATCGTCGAGGAGCTGCTGGTACGGCTGTGGCGAGAGCTGCTCGGCTACGAGATCCCCGTACCGATCCCGACGCTCACGTACGCCGACGCCATGCGACGCTTCGGTATCGACCGGCCCGACCTGAGGTTCGGGTGCGAGCTGGTCGATTTCACCGACTACTTCGCCGACACACCGTTCCGCATCTTCCGTGACCCCGCGCCCGGCTCGTCCGTAGGGGCTCCGTCGCAGGCCTTCCACGTCGGCGCCGTGGTGATGCCCGGTGGGGCGTCCCAGCCGCGCAAGGAGCTCGACGGCTGGCAGGACTGGGCCAGGTCCCGCGGCGCCCGCGGCCTCGCCTACGTGCTGGTCGGCGACGACGGCTCGCTCGGCGGCCCCGTGGCCAAGAACCTGTCCGAGCAGGAGCGGGCCGGCCTCGCCGCCCACGCCGGAGCAGCACCGGGAGACTGTGTCTTCTTCGCGGCCGGCAAGCGGTCAGAGGCGCTCAACCTGCTGGCGGCCGCGCGGATCGAGGTAGGGGAGCGCTGCGGCCTGATCGACCACGATGCCTGGGAGTTCGTCTGGGTCGTCGGCGCCCCCATGTTCGAGCCCGTCGAAGGGACCGACGGCACCTCGGCCTGGACCGCCATCCATCATCCGTTCACCGCCCCCGTCGACGAGATGGCGGCGGACTTCCACGAGCGGCCCGGCGAGGCCCTGTCGAAGGCCTACGACATCGTGCTGAACGGGTCGGAGATCGGCGGCGGCTCCATCCGGATCCACCGCTCGGAGATGCAGCAGAGGGTGTTCGACGTGATCGGCCTGAGCCGCGACGAGGCGACGGCACAGTTCGGCTTCCTGCTCGACGCATTCGCGTACGGGCCGCCGCCGCACGGGGGGATCGCGCTGGGGATCGACCGGTTGTGCGCGCTGCTCGCCGGCGCGGAGTCAATCCGCGACGTCATCGCCTTTCCCAAGACCGCGTCGGGTGGCGATCCGCTCACCGGCGCCCCGAGCCCGATAACACCGGCGCAGCGCGCGGAGGCGGGCGTGGACGCCGTGCCGCTCGGCGACGCGTCAAGCACGTGATCTCGGCGACATTTCACAAAAAGCACTTGCGCTTGCGCCGTGGAGGTGTTCCCAGATCGTTACCTGTACGCGCAACGTTCGAAACAGGTGTTGGATTAGAGTCCAGTCTGCTGCATCAGCTCGGCGGTGGGCAGAGATGAGGTGGATATGAGCACATTGGACGTGGAGACTCTCGGTGCCAGAGGTCCCGCTGACGACGAGGCCGTTGACGCCCCCGATCGGGATATCTCGGGCAAGTCACCGACTCGGATCGCCTTCGACCGGCTCAAGCGCGACAAGGTCTTCTTGGTCTCGGCGGCAGTGATCATCCTCTTCGGGGTTCTCGGCCTGTTCGCGCCGCTGATCACGAAGCTGATGGGCACGAATGCCGGCGACTCCGGCGCCCTCGACATCACCAAGACCGACGTCTACGGCATGCCGCTCGTGAGGCCCTCGCTGCAGCACCCGTTCGGATACGCTCCCGCGACCGCCGGCGGTTACGACAACTTCGCACGCTGGCTCTACGGCGCCCGCACGTCACTCGGAGTCGCGGTCACCGCGTCCATCCTCACGGTCGCCATCGGGATCGTGGTGGGCCTCGTGGCGGGAATGGCTCGCGGGTGGCTCGACGCCGTGATCACCTTTGTGATCGACGTCTTCTTGTGCATGCCCTTCCTCCTGGTTGCCCTGGCGGTCGCGCCGATCCTGTTCGAGCGGTTCGGCAACAGCGAGAGCTCGTTCGCGAGCGCGTCGCTCGTCGCCTTACTACTTATCCTGATCTTCTTCACCTGGATGTACATGGCCCGGCTCATCCGGGGCGAGGTGCTCAGCCTGCGGGAGCGCGAGTTCATCCAGGCCGCCAGGGTCATCGGTGTGCCGACCGGCCAGATCCTTTTCAAGGAGCTGCTCCCGAATCTGGTCGCCCCGATCGTCGTCTCGCTCTCCCTGCTCCTTCCCCAGCTGGTCACCGCCGAGGCGTCGCTGTCGTACCTCGGCGTCGGGCTCACGGGCATCCCCTCCTGGGGCCAGACGATCAACTCCGCCACGTCCTGGTTCAGTGCCGACCCGTGGTTCTTGTGGCAACCCCTGCTCGCCCTCGTCCTTCTCGTCATCACCCTCAATCTTGCAGGCGACTCCATCCGAGACGCCTTCGACCCAAGGACCCGTCGATAACCCAAGACCTGGGTCGACCCGTCAAAAATGGAAAGGTGGGATCGCTTCGATGCGATGGAAGAAACCAGTAGCCCTTATCCCCGTGGCTCTACTCATGGGAGTAGCTGCGTGCGGAGGATCGTCCGGAAGTAGCAGCGGCCCGGCGGTCCAGAGCCAGGGAGCCGGCGGCGGCGCCGGAGCCGGGCTCAACCCGAACATGGTAGGACCTGCTCCGGCCGTGGCGGGCGCGAAGAAGGGCGGCACCATCACGGTTTTGGCCAACACGGCGCCTTCCACGTTCGACCCGACCCGTGCGTACTACACCGACTCCACGGCGATCCTGTCCGGCCTCGTGATCCGGTCCCTGACGCAGTACTACTACGACCCGAAGACCAAGCAGATGACGCTGGTCCCCGACATCGCGACCGACCTCGGCACCGCCAACGCGAACAACACCTCGTGGACGTTCACGATCAAGAGCGGCATCAAGTACGAGGACGGCACCCCGGTAACCGCGCAGGACGTCGCGTACGCGGTGAAGCGATCCTTCGCCACCACCGAGCTGCCCGATGGGCCGGTCTACAACCAGACGTTCTTCAAGGACGGCGACAAGTACAAGGGTCCCTTCAAGGACGGTGACAACTACAGCGGCGTCAAGGTCAGCGGCAACAAGGTGACCATCCTGATGCGGCGGCCGTTCCCCGACATGCCGTATCTGGCGTCCTTCCCGCAGTTCTCGCCCATCCCCGAGGCCAAGGACAACGTCAACAACTACGGCCTGCACCCGCTGGCCACCGGCCCGTACAAGTTCGCGCAGTACAAGGCCGGCTCGGAGCTGACGCTGGTCAAGAACAAGTACTGGGACCCCAAGACCGACCCGGTCCGGCACCAGTACGCCAACGGCTGGGACTTCAAGTTCTCCCAGGACGCATCGACCCTGGACAACACCATCATCAACGACCAGGGACCAGCTCAGACGTCGGTCTCCTACACGAACCTGCTGGCTCCTGACTACGCGACCGCCAACCAGAAGGGCGCCAAGGACCGGATCTTTACAGGCACCACACCGTGCACCTACATGTGGTACCTCGACTACAAGAAGATCAAGCAGCTGAAGGTACGTCAGGCGATCGGTTGGGCCTACCCCTACATCGATGCCTGGAAGACAGCTGGAGAGATCGTCGGTCAGACCCGCGTTCCGTCCCCGACGCTGCTTCCCCCGGGTACCGCCGGCCGCGACAACAGCGGCTACAGCCTCAAGGGGCAGGACGGCAAGACCACCGATCCGGCCAAGTCGAAGGCCCTGCTCAAGGCTGCCGGGTACAAGCCCGGTCAGTACGAGATCCGGTTCCTCTACGAGGCGGATGACGCGACCGACAAGCAGGTCATGCAGAAGGTCAAGGCCGGCCTCGAGGCCGGTGGCTTCAAGGCGACTCCTGTCCCCACGACGCTCGCGAAGATCCGCGACGACCTCTACAGCGACTCGACTCCGATCAACGTCCGTTCCATCGGATGGTGCTCGGACTGGCCGAGTGGGTCGTCCTGGTTCCCGGCAGAGTGGCGCTGCGGCCAGCCGATCAGCGTCAACCCTGGCGCCTTCTGCGAGAAGGCGGCCGACGCGAAGCAGAACAAGATCCTGGACAACCTGTCCGGGCCTGCGGAAGCGAAGGCATGGGGTCAGTTCGACACGTGGATGGAGCAGACCTACTACCCGGACATGCTGACCGGTTACTCAGGGGCTCTGTTGATCCGCGGGTCGAAGATCGGAGGCGCGGCGATCGACAACGTGCGGGGCATGCCGGCCTTCACGCAGATGTTCGTCTCGTAGCAGTTCAGTAACACCTGTCAGCCGCGCCGAAGCAGGCGCGACCACCAGGGTTGTCGGGTGGGGCCGCACGCGGCCCCACCCGATAGCCTCGACCGGAGGAGTGGGGGCAATTGTTCGGCTACATCGTGAGGCGTATCGCGCAGGGCATCCTCGTGCTCTTCTTGATTTCGCTTGCGACCTTCGCGCTCTTCCACTTCGGCCCGGAGAACCCCGCCGAGGCCATGTGCCCGGCCCAGCGCTGCACCGCGGCCCGGCTCGACGCGATCACCAAGAACCTCGGCCTGGACCAGCCCGCGGTCACCCAGTACTCGGAGTACATGAAGGGCATCTTCGCCGGGCGCACGATCGGCAAGGGGCAAGGTGCGAAAGCGTGCCCGGCCCCTTGCTTCGGGTACTCCTTCAAGTACAGCGTCCCCGTCTACGGGTACCTCAAAGGAAAGATCCCAGCCACCTTGTCGATCGCGGCCGGGGCAGCCGTCATCTTCTTGATACTCGGCGTTGCCATCGGGGTCGTCGCGGCGCGCAACCGCGGCAGACCCTTCGACCGGTTCACCGTGGGCTCCACCCTGGTGGTGAGCGCGATACCGCCGTACATCGTGTTCCTGCTCTCTCTGCTGATCGTGCAGCAGCGGTGGAAGCTCTTCCCGAACCCGCAGTACGTCTCGCCGTTCCACAGCCCCTGGGGTTGGGTCAAGGGCATGCTCTTGGCCTGGGTCGTGTTCGGGGTCTACAACGCCACGGCCTATGCCCGGTACTCGCGAGGGTCGATGATCGACTCCCTCGGTGAGGACTACGTGCGCACGGCGCGGGCCAAGGGGCTGAGCGAGCGCACGGTGAGCCTGAAGCATGCCCTGAGGTCGGCCATCGCCCCCGTGCTGACCATTTTCGGTCTCGACGTGGGCGGACTGCTCGCCGGTAGCTTCTTCATCGAGTACATCTTCTCGATCCAGGGAATCGGGTTGGCGAGCCTTGACTCCATTCGCACCGGTGACTTCCCGATCATCCAGGCCACCGTCTTGCTCGGCACGCTGTTCATCGTCGTCATCAACCTGCTCACCGACGTCGCGTACAGCGTCGTGGACCCGAGGGTACGACTCGGATGAGCGACCGGCTGTATTCGAGTGCGTCGACCTCGACCACGACGACACTGCCCGAGGAGACCGACGAGCCATTCCTGGTCGTGGACGACCTGACGGTCAAGTTCCCGACACATGACGGTCTGGTGAACGCTGTCTCGGATCTCAGCTACTCGGTGCGGCTGGGAGACACTCTCGGCATCGTCGGGGAGTCGGGGTCGGGGAAGAGCGTCTCCTCGATGGCCGTGCTGGGGCTGCACGACATGCGCAGCACCCGGATGTCGGGGTCCATCCGGGTGAACGGCAAGGAGATCGTCGGCACCAAGAACGACGACATGCGCAAGATCCGCGGCAACGAAGTGTCGATGATCTTCCAGGACCCGCTCAGCGCGCTGCACCCGTTCTACCGGATCGGCAACCAGCTGATCGAGGCGTACCGCGTGCACCACCGCGACGCCAGCAAGAAGCAGGCACGGGACCGCGCCCTGGAGATGCTCAGCCGCGTCGGCATCCCGCAGCCCGACCGGAGGATCGACGACTACCCGCACCAGTTCTCGGGCGGCATGCGGCAGCGCGCGATGATCGCGATGTCGCTGATCAACGACCCGCGCCTGCTCATCGCCGACGAGCCGACGACGGCGCTGGACGTCACCGTCCAGGCGCAGATCCTCGACCTGATCCAGGAGCTGCAGCGCGAGTTCGGCTCGGCGGTCATCATGATCACGCACGACCTGGGCGTGATCGCCGAGATCGCCGACGAGACGCTCGTCATGTACGCCGGCAGATGCGTGGAGCAGGGCCCGACCAAGGAGGTGCTGACCCACCCGGTGATGCCCTACACGTGGGGACTGCTCGGCAGCATCGCCGACGTCACGTCGGACACCAGCAAGCCGCTGATCCCCATCCCCGGCACGCCGCCGAGTCTGCTCCAACCCCCGTCGGGTTGCGCGTTCCACCCCCGGTGCACCTACAAGGACCGGGTCGAGGGCAACCGCTGTACGGTCGAGCTGCCGGAGCTGGTGCCGGCGCCCGTCGGGGAGCACCACATCAAGCGGTGCCACCTGAAGGACCCGGAGTCGATCTACCAGGACGAGGTCAAGGAAGAGGTGCTCGGTTGACCGAGCAGAGCACTGCGGTGGCGAACGGCAGACCGCTGATGCAGGTGACCGACCTCGTCAAGCACTTCCCCGTGAAGTCCTCCGGCGTGATCCGCCGGGTCGTGGGCCAGGTGCAGGCGGTGGACGGGATCACGTTCGACCTCGACAAGGGCGAGGCCCTAGGGCTGGTCGGTGAGTCCGGCTGCGGAAAGACGACAGCGGGCCGCGTCCTCTGCCGGCTGTACGAGCCGACCTCCGGGTCGATGAAGTTCGAGGGCGAGGAGCTCGGCCACCTCTCGAACAAGCAGATGCTGCCGTATCGCCGCGAGATCCAGATGATCTTCCAGGACCCCTACTCCTCGCTCAACCCCCGCCACACAGTGGGCACCATCGTCGGCACGCCGATGCGGGTGCACGGCACCGTTCCGGGCAACGAGGTCCTCACCAAGGTGCAGGAGCTCCTCGAGACGGTCGGGCTCAACCCCGAGCACTACAACCGCTACCCGAACGAGTTCTCCGGTGGCCAGCGGCAGCGGATCGGCATCGCCCGAGCCTTGGCGCTTCAGCCCAAGCTCATCATCGCCGACGAGCCGGTCTCGGCCCTCGACGTGTCCATCCAGGCCCAGGTCATCAACTTGATGCAGGACCTGCAGCGCAAGTTCGACATCGCATTCCTGTTCATCGCGCACGACCTCGCGATCGTCCGGCACTTCTGCCCGAAGATCGCAGTCATGTACCTCGGCAAGATCATGGAGATGGGGGACCGGGACCAGATCTACCTGACTCCCCACCATCCCTACACCCAGGCGCTCCTCTCGGCCGCGCCCGACGTCAGGCAGGCCGCCATCGGCGGTCGCCGCGAGCGGATCCGGCTCGAAGGCGATGTGCCGAGCCCGATCAACCCACCCTCGGGGTGCCGCTTCCGCACTCGGTGCTGGAAGGCTCAGGAGATCTGTGCGAACGAGGAGCCGCCACTGCTTCAGGTCGGTGGCCGTCAGGTCGCCTGCCATTTCGCGGAGCCGCTGAAGGTGATCGCGCTCGACGAGACGCCGCCGGCGACGAACGGGACGTCGTCGACGGCTGAGCTCGGCCACGGCAGCACCGCTGTCAGCTGACCCTGGTGCGACCTCCGCCACCAGGGCGCGCGCGGGGGAGCAGGTGGGCGACGTCTGCCGGAGGTGTCGGCCGTCGGTGGCTAGGGTGATGGCGTGGACTCCGAGGCCCTCTTCGAGGTAGTCGCCGCGCCGCCGTCCGGGGGCAGCCTCGCCGGGAGCGCCCACCGTGCCGCCCCGCTGGCCGTCCGGATGCGCCCGCGCACCCTGGACGAGCTGGTCGGCCAGGACCACCTGCTGGCCGAGGGGTCCCCGCTTCGCCGGCTGGTCGAGGCGGACCAGACGACCGCCCTGCTGCTGTGGGGTCCACCGGGCACCGGCAAGACGACGATCGCGGGCGTCGTCTCGGCGCAGACGGACCGCCGGTTCGTCGAGCTGTCGGCCGTGTCCACCGGGGTCAAGGAGCTCAGGGAGGTCATCGACTCCGCCCGACGGACGCTCGTACGAGGAGGCCAGGAGACGGTGCTGTTCGTCGACGAGGTGCACCGCTTCTCGAAGGCCCAGCAGGACGCGCTGCTGCCCGGCGTGGAGAACCGTTGGGTGACCCTGATCGCGGCGACCACGGAGAACCCGTTCTTCTCGGTGATCTCCCCGCTGCTGTCGCGCTCGCTTCTGCTCACCCTCGAGCCGCTCACCGACGACGCCGTCGGGGAGGTCATTACCCGAGCTCTGGTCGACGAGCGCGGCCTCGCAGGCGCCGTCACGCTCGACGACGAGGTGA
>JAWWPH010000458.1:0-7711 GCA_033850875.1 Nocardioidaceae bacterium
CTCTCGGTCACGTGGCAGGCCTGCATCCTCTACGCGGTCGCCTTCGGGGGGTACGTCGCCTTCTCGGTCTACCTGCCCTCCTATCTCAAGGTGGCGTACGAGCTGACACCGGCGGACGCAGCGAACCGGATGGCAGGCTTCGTCGCCGTGGCCGTCGTGATGCGTCCGGTCGGTGGCTGGCTCTCGGACCGGTTCGGCCCGATTCCCGTGCTGGCGGTGGGGTACGCCGTCGTGGCGGTCGGGGCGGGCGTCGCGTCGACGACGCCACTGTTGGAACCGGTCGGCACGGCGGCCTTCCTCTCCATGGCCGCGGCCCTGGGTGCCGGGAGCGGAGCGACCTTCGCCCTCGTCGCGAAGGTGACCGAGCCGGCGCGCGTCGGTGGCGTCACCGGTCTGGTGGGTGCGGCCGGCGGCCTGGGCGGTTTCGTACCGCCGCTCGTCATGGGCTACATCTACGGCCGGACCGACTCCTACGCGATCGGCCTGATCTTGCTTGCGGTCACGGCCGTGCTGACCCTCGTACTGACGTTGACCGTCGTACGCCGGACCGCTGCTACGGGCGTCAGCGCGTGACATCGACAGAACCGACGCGACCCGGCGCGCGCTCGCATCACGGTGAGGAGACGCCGCATTGAGTTCCAAGGCCCGGCCCGACGAAGCACCCGGCGCGGCGGAGAGCGCACCCAGCCCGACCGGACTCGACGGCAGCGTCAGCGAGGCGCTGGTGCGCAGCCGGCGATTCTTCACCAGAGGCAGAGTCTCCGACGACCTGCGCAGCCTGCACAAGGTCGGCGGTCGCCAGGCCGACGACTTCTACCGGGACCGATGGAGCCACGACAAGGTCGTCCGGTCCACCCACGGGGTCAACTGCACCGGGTCGTGCTCGTGGAAGGTGTACGTCAAGGACGGCATCATCACCTGGGAGACCCAGCAGACCGACTACCCCTCCGTCGGGCCGGACAGCCCGGAGTACGAGCCCCGCGGCTGCCCTCGAGGGGCCGCCTTCTCCTGGTACACGTACTCGCCGACCCGCGTCCGCTACCCCTACATCCGCGGCGTGCTGCTGCAGATGTACCGGGAGGCGAAGAAGCAGCACGAGGGCGACCCGGTCGAGGCGTGGGCTCACATCGTCGACAACCCGCTGCGCGCGAAGGCGTACAAGTCCGCGCGTGGCAAGGGCGGCCTCGTGCGGGCGAGCTGGGACGAGGCGACCGAGATGGTCGCCGCGGCGCACGTGCACACGATCCGGAAGTGGGGGCCGGACCGAGTCGCGGGCTTCTCGCCGATCCCGGCGATGTCGATGGTCTCGCACGCGTCGGGGGCGCGCTTCGTCAACCTCATCGGCGGGTCGATGCTCAGCTTCTACGACTGGTACGCCGACCTGCCGGTGGCGTCGCCTCAGGTGTTCGGCGACCAGACCGACGTACCGGAGTCCGGTGACTGGTGGAACGCGGGCTACCTCATCATGTGGGGCTCCAACCTCCCGGTGACCCGTACGCCCGACGCCCACTGGATGACCGAGGCTCGCTACCGCGGCCAGAAGGTCGTTGCTGTCGCCCCGGACTACGCCGACAACGTGAAGTTCGCCGACGAGTGGTTGCCCGCGCGCCCCGGCACCGACGCGGCCCTCGCGATGGCGATGGGCCACGTCGTGCTCAAGGAGTTCTTCGTCGACCGGCAGACGCCCTACTTCACGGAGTACGCGAAGCGGTACACCGACCTGCCGTTCCTGATCCGCCTGGACGACGCAGGCGATGGCGGTTACACGCCCGGGAAGTTCCTCACCGCTGCGGACCTGCCCGGGCGCGAGCACGAGCAGAACGCCCACTTCAAGACCGTGCTCCTCGACAACCGGACCGACGAGCCGGCGCTGCCGAACGGGACCCTCGGGCACCGCTACGGCGACAGTGGCATCGGTCGGTGGAACCTCGACCTGCGTGAGGTCGACCCGAAGCTGTCGCTGATCGACACCGCCCGTGACTCCGTCGTCATCCGCCTCCCCCGGTTCGACGGCCCCGACGGGACGCCTCGTGACGTGTACCGCGGCGTGCCGGTGCGCCGGGTCGGCGGGCAACTCGTGACCACCGTCTTCGACCTCCTGCTTGCCCAGTACGGCGTCGCACGGCCGCGCCTTCCCGGGGCGTGGCCGACCGGGTACGACGACGCGACGGCGGCGTACACCCCGGCCTGGCAGGAGGCGATCACCGGAGTGCCCGCGTCGGCGGCCGCGCGGATCGGGCGGGAGTTCGCCCGCAACGCGGAGGAGTCGCAGGGCCGTTCGATGATCATCATGGGCGCGGGGACCAACCACTGGTTCCACTCCGACACGATCTACCGGTCGTTCCTCACGTTGACGATCCTCACCGGCTGCCAGGGTGTGAACGGCGGCGGCTGGGCGCACTACGTGGGCCAGGAGAAGGTGCGGCCGATCACCGGGTACACGCAGATCGCCAACGCCCTGGACTGGAACCGGCCGCCGCGGAACATGATCCAGACCGCGTACTGGTACCTGCACACCGACCAGTTCCGCTACGACCCCTTCGGTGCCGACACCTTGTCGGCCACCACGGGTAGCGGCCGCCTCGCCGGCAAGAGCACCGCCGACGTCATCGCCCAGAGCGCCCGGATGGGGTGGATGCCGTCGTACCCCACCTTCGACCGCAACCCGCTCGACCTGTGTGACGAGGCCGCGGCCGCAGGGCGACCGGTGGCAGATCATGTCGTCGGGGAGATCGAGTCCGGACGGCTACGGTTCGCCGGCGAGGATCCCGACGCCCCGGAGAACTTCCCGCGGGTGCTGTCGATCTGGCGGGCGAACCTCCTCGGCTCCTCGGGCAAGGGCAACGAGTACTTCCTGAAGCACCTGCTCGGCACCGACTCGTCGCTTCGCGCGGTCGAGGCGCCGCCGAGCAGCCGGCCGGTCGACGTCACCTGGCGCGACGAGGCGCCCGAGGGGAAGCTCGACCTGCTGATGACGATCGACTTCCGGCAGACGAGCACCACACTCTTCTCCGATGTCGTGCTCCCGGCAGCCACCTGGTACGAGAAGCACGACCTCAACACCACGGACATGCATCCGTTCGTCCACTCCTTCAACCCGGCCATCGCACCGCCGTGGCAGACCCGGACCGACTGGGACGCCTGGCAGACGATCGCCGCGAAGTTCAGCGAGCTGGCCGCCGCTCATCTCGGTGTCCGCAACGACGTGGTCGCGGTCCCGCTGACGCACGACACCCCCGACGCGATGGCGAACCCGCACGGGGTCGTCCGCGACTGGAAGACCGGCGACTGCGCGCCGGTGCCGGGCGTCACGATGCCGAAGCTCGTCGAGGTCGAACGGGACTACCCCTCAGTCAGCGAGAAGTTGAACTCGCTCGGGCCGCTCCTGGACACCCTGGGCGCGACCACCAAGGGCGTCACCTTCCAGGTCGGTGAACAGGTCGACTACCTGCGGCGCAAGAACGGTGCGGTGCGGGGAGGCGTGGCCGATGGTCGGCCTGCACTGACCCGTGACGTGCACGTCTGCGAGGCGATCCTCGCCCTGTCCGGCACCACGAACGGCGCGCTGGCAACGCAGGGCTTCACGACGCTCGAGAAGCGCACCGGGGTGCCACTCGCCGACCTGGCCCGCGAGCACGAGGGGAAGCTGATCACGTTCGCCGACACCCAGGGGCCGCCGGTACCGGTGATCACCTCACCGGAGTGGTCGGGTACGGAGTCGGGTGGGCGGCGGTACTCACCGTTCACCATCAACGTCGAACGCCTCAAGCCCTGGCACACGCTGACCGGCCGCATGCACTTCTACCTCGACCACGACTGGATGGCCGAGCTGGGCGAGAGCCTGCCCGTGTACCGGCCACCGCTCGACATGGCCGCTCTGTTCGCCGAGCCCTCGATAGGCAGCGTGTCGGATGGGTCGGCCGGCACGGGGGAGGTCGCTGGGCTCACCGTTCGCTACCTCACACCTCACAGCAAGTGGTCAATCCACTCGGAGTACCAGGACAACCTGTTCATGCTGTCGCTGTCGCGCGGCGGCCAGAACATCTGGATGAGCGAGAAGGACGCCGCCAAGGTGGGGATCTGCGACAACGACTGGATCGAGGCCGTCAACCGCAACGGAGTCGTCGTCGCTCGGGCCATCGTGTCCCATCGGATGCCCGAGGGCACGGTGTACATGTATCACGCGCAGGACCGGCTGATCGACGTCCCGCTCGCCGAGACCTCGGGAAGGCGGGGCGGGATCCACAACTCGCTCACCCGCCTGCTGATCAAGCCCAGCCACCTCATCGGCGGGTACGCGCAGCTGTGCTTCGCGTTCAACTACCTCGGCCCGACCGGCAACCAGCGCGACGAGGTCACGGTGATCCGCCGCCGCTCGCAGGACGTGGAGTACTGACGTGCGCAGGAACGGAGTGACCCGATGAGGGTGATGGCTCAGATGGCCATGGTGATGAACCTCGACAAGTGCATCGGGTGCCATACCTGCTCGGTGACCTGCAAGCAGGCCTGGACCAACCGCAGCGGCACCGAGTACGTGTGGTTCAACAACGTGGAGACGCGGCCCGGCCTCGGCTACCCCCGGACGTACGAGGACCAAGAGAAATGGAAGGGCGGCTGGGAGGTCACCAAGCGTGGCCGGCTCCGGCTCAAGGGCGGCAACCGGTTCAAGAAGCTGGCGACGATCTTCTCCAATCCGAAGCTGCCCTCCATCGACGAGTACTACGAGCCCTGGACCTACGACTACTCCACGCTCACCGACGCCCCCGCCCAGCAGCACATTCCCGTCGCGCGGCCGAAGTCGCTGATCTCCGGGGACGACATGAAGGTCGAGTGGTCGGCCAACTGGGACGACGACCTCGGCGGCTCCACCGCGACCGCACGGCGCGACCCCATGCTGAAGGCCGTCGGCGACAAGGTCAGGTTCGAGTTCGAGCAGACCTTCATGTTCTACCTCCCGCGCATCTGCGAGCACTGCCTGAACCCGTCGTGTGCGGCGTCCTGCCCGAGCGGGGCGATCTACAAGCGGTCAGAGGACGGCATCCAGCTGGTCGACCAGGACCGGTGCCGCGGATGGCGGATGTGTGTGTCGGGGTGCCCCTACAAGAAGGTGTACTTCAACCACCGCACCGGCAAGGCCGAGAAGTGCACGTTCTGCTTCCCGCGGGTCGAGGTCGGCCTGCCCACTGTCTGCTCGGAGACCTGCGTCGGCCGGCTGCGCTACATCGGGCTGATGCTCTACGACGCGGACAAGGTGCTGGAAGCGGCGTCAGTACCCGACGACCACGACCTGTACGAGTCCCAGCGGTCGGTGTTCCTCGACCCGAACGACCCCCACGTGGTCCGGGAGGCCGAGCGGGCAGGCATCCCCCGGGACTGGGTCCAGGCCGCCCAGCGGTCGCCGGTCTGGGCGCTGATCTCCACCTATCAGGTCGCGCTGCCGCTCCACCCGGAGTACCGGACGATGCCGATGGTCTGGTACATCCCGCCGCTGTCACCGGTGGTCGACGTCGTGAAGGACACCGGCCACGACGCCGAGGACACCGGCAACCTGTTCGCGGCCATCGACGCGCTGCGGATCCCGGTCGAGTACCTGGCGCAGCTCTTCACCGCCGGTGACGTCACACCCGTCGACCGGACCTTGCGCAAGCTGGCGGCGATGCGCTCCTACATGCGCGACATCTCGATGGGTCGCGAGCCGAACGCCGCCATCCCGGCTGCTGTTGGCATGAGCGAGGAGTCGATGTACGACATGTACCGGCTGCTGGCGATCGCCAAGTACGACGAGCGCTACGTCATCCCGTCGGCCCACACCGAACAGGCCCACTCACTGGAGGAGCTGGCCACCGAGTGCGCGCTGGACTACGAGGGCGGCCCGGGCATGGGCGGCTCGGGTCCGTTCGGCGAAGGCTCGGGGACGCCTACGCCGATCGCCGTCGAGAACTTCCAGATGCTTCAGGACCGGCAGACCGCCGACACCCTCGCCGGCCCGGCCGGCAAGGCGTCCAGGGTCAACCTCCTCAACTGGGACGGCAAGGGTGCTCCGTCGGGCCTGTTCCCTCCGAGGTCCGACGGGCCGGGGGCAGTCGACCGCGGGACGGCACCCGACACGCACGATGCCGGTGAGACCGGTGCCGGCGGAGCCGGCAGGCGCACGGGCGGAGCGGACCTCCGTTGACTGCCAGGCATCCACGGTCGACCCTCAGCGCCGAGCAGCTGACGGTCGCGTGGCAGGCCTGTTCGCTGCTCCTGGACTACCCGGACGAGGGCCTCGTGCTGCGGCTCCCCGTGATCTCGTCGGCGACGGCGCTGCTGCCCGACCACATCGGCTCGTCAATCCGCTCCTTCGTCACGTATCTCGAGTCGACTCCTCTGCAGGCCGCGCAAGTCGAGTACGTCGACACGTTCGACACCAGGCGACGGTGCACCCTGTTCCTGACCTACTTCGCACACGGCGACACCCGCAAGCGCGGCGTTGCCCTGCTGCGCTTCAAGCAGGCGTACCTGCGCTCGGGCTTCGTCCTGGACGACACCGAGCTTCCCGATCACCTGTGCGTCGTCCTGGAGTACGCGGCGACAGTCGACCAGCGGCTCGGGCGCCTCTTGTTGCTCGACCACCGAGCGGGGCTGGAGCTGCTGCGACTCTCGCTGCGAGACGGCCGGTCTCCGTGGGCGGAGCTCCTGGAAGCGGTCAGCGCGACGCTTCCCCCCCTTCGCGGCGACGAGCGCGACGCCGTCCGCCGACTCGCGTTGCAGGGCCCACCAGAGGAGGAGGTCGGGCTCGCGCCCTTCGCTACACCGGAGTTCAGCCCGGCCGGACCGCCGAGCATCGCCCGCCCGCCCGAGAGCCGACCGTTGCCGACGCCGACCTTCCCCGGAGCTCTGCCGTGAGCGACCTGCTGTTCGTCGTGTTCCCTTACATCTGCCTGACCGTGTTCGTCGTGGGTCACCTATGGCGGTACCGATACGACAAGTTCGGGTGGACGACCCGGTCATCCCAGCTGTACGAGAACCGGCTGCTCCGCATCGGGAGCCCGCTCTTCCACTTCGGGATCATCGGCGTGTTCTTCGGGCACGTGGTCGGTCTGGGGATCCCGGAGTCCTGGACCGGGGCCGTCGGTGTCAGCGAGGGGCTGTACCACTTCCTGGCCGTGTCGGTGGGAGCACTGGCGGGGTTCGCCACCGTCACCGGGATGGCGATCCTCATCTATCGACGGCGCACCACCGGCCCCGTCTTCTCGGCCACCACCCGCATGGACAAGGTGATGTACCTGTTCCTTGCCACCGTGATCCTGCTCGGCCTGTACAACACCGTCGCCGCGAACGTCGTCGGTCACTACGACTACCGGGAAGGAGCGTCCATCTGGTTCCGCGGGATCTTCCGTTTCAGCCTGCATCCCGAGCTCATGTCCGAAGCGCCCTTGAGCTTCCAGCTGCACGGCCTGGTCGCGATGGCCCTGTTCGCGCTGTGGCCGTTCACCCGGCTCGTACACGTGTTCAGCGCGCCGCTGGGATACCTCACCCGTCCCTACATCGTCTACCGCAGCCGCGACGACGTCCAGCTCGGCAGCCACACACCACGGCGGGGCTGGCAGCGGCTCGATCGGTAGTGCTCCACGCGCAGTGCGCAGCGCCGGTGGTTAGGCGAGGATGTTGACCCGGCCGGCGGGTGACTCTGGCTCTGCGATCCCCGGCCGGAGCGCGCCGTGGAGCG
>JAWWPH010000481.1:0-6228 GCA_033850875.1 Nocardioidaceae bacterium
GCCGAGTCGGTGCTCGGGCGGGCACTCGAGGGCGAGCGTCGCGAGTCGCTCGAGATCCTGACCAAGGTCTACTGGCCGACCGGTCCGGGCGGTCCGAACGACTCGGGGCTGTCCCGAAAGCACATCCGCGAGTCCATCGACGCGAGCCTGAGACGCCTGAAGACCGACTACGTCGACGTGTACCAGGCTCACCGCTACGACCACGAGACGCCTCTCGAGGAGACGATGGGGGCGTTCGCCGACGTCGTCCGCCAGGGCAAGGCGCTGTACATCGGCGTCTCGGAATGGGACGCCGACCAGATCCGGCGGGGCCACGAGCTCGCGCAGGCGATGTCGGTGCCGTTCGTCTCCAACCAGCCGCAGTACAACATGCTGTGGCGGGTGATCGAGGCCGAGGTCGTACCCGCGAGCCAGGAGCTCGGGATCGGGCAGATCGTCTGGTCGCCGATCGCGCAGGGCGTACTGACCGGCAAGTACCGGCCCGGTGAGGCCCCGCCCGACGACTCACGCGCCGGGCACGAGGAAGCCGGTCAGCTGCTGAGAGGCCGGATGAACGACGACGTGCTCGCCCGGGTCCAGCGGCTCAAGCCGATCGCCGACCAGGCGGGCCTGTCACTGGCGCAGCTGGCGATCGCGTGGGTGCTGGCGAACCCGGCCGTGTCGTCGGCGATCATCGGCGCCTCCCGGCCCGAGCAGGTGAGCGAGAACGCCAAGGCGGCCGGCCAGCGGCTCAGTGCCGACCTGATGGAGCAGATCGACGAGACGCTCGAGCCGGTCGTGACCAGGGATCCCCGGCAGACCAAGTCGCCGCCGAACCGCGACTTCGGCTGACCGCCGAGGAGTCACTTCGTACCCGACCCTTCGGCGGGAACTACCGGACGCCCGGCGGGAAGGGAGGCTAGCCGTCGGCAAGGGACATCGGGCCGTAGACGACCCGGCCGTCCTCGAGCAGGGTGGCAGCGGCCGCCCCTTCGGCGACGAGGTCCCGCCACACCTCGCCGAGCCACGACTCCGCGTCGCTCTGCGACGGGAACTCCGGCGCATCGAGGTCGGGCACGTCGCTCCCGTCACCGGTCTCGAGCCGCCAGGTCCACAACATCATGGCTCCTCCTTCACGCCCGCGGTGACGAACGGCGGCCGCGTCACCACGAACTCCTCGCGCCGGCCTCGCACGTCGACGACCACCTCGTCGCCCTCCTGTACCCGCGCGTCCAGCAGCGCGAGCGCCACACCCTGTCTGCGGGTCGGCGAGAACGTCCCCGAGGTCACCTCGCCGAGCCGGCCCCCGTCGGAGTCGAAGACCCCCATATGCGGGCGGGGTATCCCGCGTCCGGCCGCCACCAGTCCGCGCAGGTACCGGCCGACACCGCGCTCCTTCTGGGCACGCAGCGCGGTGTCGCCCCAGAACCGGTCCTTGCGCCACCCGACGGCCCAGCCCAGGCGCGCCTCGACCGGGCTCACCGACGGCGAGATGTCCTGCCCGTGCAGCGGATACCCCATTTCGGTGCGGAGCGTGTCGCGGGCCGCGAGGCCCGCAGGTACCAGCCCGGACGGCTCTCCAGCGGCCATGACGGCGTCCCACACCCGTACGGCGGCGTCCACGGGCACCACCAGCTCGTACCCCCGCTCGCCCGTGTAACCCGTCCGGCAGACGATGACCTCGGCGCCCTGGTCGTCGACGGTCACGAACGACATGTAGTCGTGGCCGACCGGGTAGCCCATCGATGCCAGCACCCGATCACTCGACGGTCCCTGGACGGCGAGTACGGCGAAGTCGCGATGCGCGTCGACGACGGAGATGGCATCGGGCGCCCCGTCGCTCAGCAGGGCGACGACAGCCGCGGTGTTGGCCGCGTTCGGGATGAGGAACACCTCGTCGTCGCCTTTCAGGTACGCGATGAGGTCGTCCACCACCCCGCCCTCCGGGGTGCAGCACAACGTGTACTGCGCCTGCCCGGGGCGCAGCTTCGCGAGGTCGTTGGTGAGGCACGTGTTCACGTACGCCGCCGCTCCAGGACCCGTCACGACGGCCTTGCCGAGGTGGCTCACGTCGAACACCCCGACGCCGGCCCGGACGGCTCGGTGCTCGGTGACCGCCCCGGTGTACTCGAGCGGCATCGACCAACCGCCGAACTCGGCGAACTTGGCCCCGAGCTCGACGTGACGTGCGTTCAACGGCGAGGTCAGGAGCGGGGAGTCCGCGTCGGCAACCATGGTTGGGCAATGTACCGCAGGCGATAGGGTCACCCTCGATCCTTGTTCCGCTCGACAGCCGCCCAGCCCTGACAGAAGGAACCCGCGTGACGACCGTAACGCTCAGCAACGCCTCCCCCGTGTCCGTCTCCGCCGACGCCGTCGTCATCGGCGTGCAGTCCGCCGGCGACAGGGTCGTACCGGCCACGGGCGCGGGTGCCTTCGCGGATGCGTACGGCGCGTCGTTCCCCGACGTGATGAAGCTGCTGGGCGCCACCGGCAAGGTCGGCGAGGTCTGCAGGCTGCCGTCGGGCGGCAACGCGAAGGCGCCCGTTGTCGTGGTCGTAGGGCTCGGAGAGGTCGGCGAGACCAGCCCGGAGACCCTGCGCCGGGCGGCGGGGGCCGCGGCCCGAGCGCTGGCGGGCACGAAGCGGGCCGCCGTCGCCCTGCCGACGGGTGGTGACGCCGAGATCCGGGCCACGGTCGAGGGGCTGCTGCTCGGCGCGTACGGCTACGACCGCTACCTGACGAAGAAGCACGAGCCGGTGGCGGAGTTCGTCGTCCTGAGCGAGCTGGCCCGCTCGAAGCCGGCCAAGCAGGCGCTGGAGGAGGCGAGGACCGTTGCGGACGCCGTCAACTTCGCCCGCGACCTGATCAACCAGCCGCCGAACGACCTGTACCCCGAGTCGTTCGCCGCGGAGCTCACGTCCCGCGCCAAGCGGTCAAAGGTGAAGGTCGCCGTCAGCGACGAGAAGGCGCTCGAAGCGAGCGGCTACGGAGGCATCCTGGGCGTCGGGAAGGGGTCGGCCCGGCCGCCCCGACTGGTGACCATGACGTACAAGCCGTCGCGGCCGGTCGCGCACATCGCCCTCGTGGGCAAGGGGATCACGTTCGACTCCGGCGGTCTGTCGATCAAGCCGAGCAACGCGATGGTGACGATGAAGTGCGACATGTCAGGGGCGGCGGCCGTCGCCGCGGCGACGTTCGCCATCGCCGAGCTCGGGCTCCCGGTCCGGGTGACGGCCTACGCGTGCCTGGCCGAGAACATGCCGTCGGGCCACGCGACTCGCCCGGGCGACATCTTGACGATGTACGGCGGCAAGACCGTGGAGGTCCTCAACACCGACGCCGAGGGCCGGCTGGTGCTCGCCGACGGCATCACGACCGCCAACGGCGAGAAGCCCGACGTCATCGTCGACGTGGCGACCCTGACGGGTGCCTGCGTCGTGGCCCTCGGGTCGAAGATGTCCGGCGTGTTCAGCAACGACGAGGCGCTGCACGAAGAGATCGTGCAGGTCGCGGAGAGCACCGGCGAGCTGATGTGGCCGCTGCCGATACCGGAGGAGATGTACGACAAGGTCCGCACCACCAAGATCGCCGACCTCAGCCAGCACAACCCGGAGGCCTGGGGCGGCGCGCTGTACGCGGCGGCGTTCCTCCGCGAGTTCGTCGGTGACGGGATCGCCTGGGCGCACCTCGACATCGCCGGCCCTGCCTTCAACGAGGGCGACGCGACGGGCTACACGCCTAAGGGCGGCACCGGAGCGGCGGTGCGTACGCTCGTCGGCCTGGCCGCGGCACGGAGCTCGCGCGACTGAGCCGCGCTGCGCGCCAGTCAGGACCCTTTCTGGCGCTTGTTGTACTCGCGCATCCGGTCGGGGTATCCGACCACCGCGGCGTCATAGCTCGGGATCCCGAGCTTGTTGGCGAAACTGTGCGCCCACTCGACCGATGGGACCCGGCGACGCGTCCACTCCCCGTCGACCGCCACCAGCAGCATGGTGGTGTCGGTGACAGCTGTCCGCGGCTCGACGAAGCCCTCGATACCGGACCGCGTGGACACCCACTCGGACAGGTAGCGCGCGTCGTCGGACTCCGCGGCACGCAAGGTCCCCGGCTTCCTGCGTCGCCTCCAGGGGAGCGCCATCGAGTACGTCCTCTCGTCACGTCGTCGCCTCAAGTATCGCCTACCGGCTGAGTCGTCCCCCCGCGCCGACGCGACCCGACGCCGTGCAGGACGCCACGGCCCCGATGTCGCGGGTGGCAGGATGGCGGCGCACGCACGGGGATATGGGAGGCAGCATGGCCGAGAGCACGCAGACGTTCGACGTCGTCATCCTCGGCGGCGGCAGCGGTGGCTATGCCTGCGCGTTGCGCGCAGCCGAGCTCGGCCTGAGCGTGGCCGTGGTCGACAAGGACAAGCTGGGCGGCACCTGCCTGCACTACGGCTGCATCCCGACGAAGGCGCTCCTCCATGCCGGCGAGGTCGCCGACACCGTTCGGGAGTCCGGCTCGTTCGGCATCGCGTCACAGCTCCAGGGTGTCGACATGGCCCGGGTCAACGCGTACAAGGACGGCGTCGTCGCTCGCCTGTACAAGGGACTCCAGGGCCTGGTCAAGAGCCGCGGCATCACGTTCGTCGAGGGATCGGGCGTCCTCGCGGGGCGCGACGTGGTCGAGGTCGACGGGGTCCGGTACCGGGGGACCTCGATCGTCTTGGCGTCCGGGTCGTACACCCGGTCCCTGCCGGGCCTGGAGATCGACGGGCAGCGGGTCCTCGGCAGCCGCGAGGCGCTCCGGCTCGAGACGGTCCCCGAGCGAGCCGTCGTTCTCGGTGGAGGAGTGATCGGTGTCGAGTTCGCGTCGGCCTGGCGGTCGCTCGGCGCCGAGGTGACGATCGTCGAGGCCCTGCCGCGCCTGGTGGCCGGCGAGGATGCCGCCTGCTCGAAGGCGGTCGAGCGGGCGTTCCGGAAGCGAGGGATCCAGCTGCTGACGGGCACGCCCTTCGAGTCGGTCGAGCGGACCGAGAAGGGTGTCACCGTGTCGGTGTCCGGCGGGCAGGCCCTCGACGCCGACCTGCTGCTGGTCGCGGTCGGTCGAGGGCCCAACACGGCAGGGCTCGGGTACGAGGAGAACGGAGTGCGTCTGGACCGCGGTTACGTCGTGACGGATGACCGCCTGCGCACCACGGTCGAGCACGTGTACGCGGTGGGGGACATCGTGCCCGGCTATCAGCTCGCGCACCGCGGCTTCCAGCACGGCATCTTCGTCGCAGAGGAGATCGCGGGGCTCAGACCACCGGTGATCAACGAAGCCGGCATCCCGCGCGTCACCTACTGCACGCCCGAGGTGGCGTCGGTGGGCCTCAGCGAGGAGCGCGCCCGGGCGGACTACGGCGACGACGCCGTCGAGACCTACAGCTACGACCTCGCTGGGAACGGCAAGAGCTCGATCCTCAAGACCCAGGGCTTCGTGAAGCTCGTCCGAGTGTCGGGCGGACCGGTCGTGGGGGTCTCCATGGTGGGGGCGCGCATGAGCGAGCTGGTCGGCGAGGCACAGCTCATCGTCAACTGGGAAGCCTTCCCCGACGACGTCGCCGGTCTGGTACATATGCACCCCACTCAGGACGAAGCGCTGGGCGAAGCGCACCTCGCTCTGGCCGGTAAACCGCTCCACACGCACGCCTGAGGATTCGTCTAGGCTGTGGCCTGCGACGGCTCCCTCACCTGCGAAGACAAGAGGACTGCGACCTGATGGCGACTGAAGTACAGCTCCCCGCTCTGGGTGAAAGCGTGACCGAGGGCACCGTCACCCAGTGGCTCAAGTCCGTCGGGGACTCGGTCGCGGTCGACGAGCCGTTGCTGGAGGTCTCGACCGACAAGGTCGACACCGAGGTGCCCTCCCCCGTTGCCGGAACCCTGCTCGAGATCCGCGCCGAGGAGGACGAGACCGTCGAGGTCGGTGCCGTGCTCGCCGTCATCGGGGACGAGGGCGAGTCGTCGGGTGGTGCCAGCAAGGACGCCAAGGAGGATGCGCAGTCGGAGTCGGAGTCCAAGGAGGCGCAGACCGCGGACGAGGAGGAGTCGCAGGGGACGTCTGAGCAGGCGGAGTCCGGAGACGACGGGCAGACGGGGCAGACCGACGAGCCGGCGCAGATGCCGGACGGCGACCCGCAGACCGACGAGGGAGCCCGCGACCAGCCACCGTCCGAGCAGGCGCCGGCGGCCCAGGCCGACACCGGGAGCTCGGGTGGCG
>JAWWPH010000067.1:0-2910 GCA_033850875.1 Nocardioidaceae bacterium
CCGTCGTGGAGCTGATGGACCAGCTCATCCCCGGGGCCGACAAGGACCTGGTCAAGCCGCTGGCGAAGCACATCGGTTCCCGCTACGAGAACGTCTACCTCTCGACCAAGTGCACCGATGTGGAGGCCACCGACACGGGCCTCGTCGTGAGCTTCGAGGGGTCGAAGGCGCCCGAAAGCGACACCTTCGACGCCGTGCTCGTCGCGGTCGGGCGGGTGCCGAACGGCTCGATGCTCGGGCTCGAGCAAGCCGGGGTCGCGGTGTCCGACCGCGGCTTCGTCCCGGTCGACGACCAGATGCGCACCAACGTCTCCCATGTGTTCGCGATCGGCGACGTCGTCGGCCAGCCGATGCTCGCGCACAAGGCCACGCACGAGGGCAAGGTGGCCGCCGAGGTCGCCGCCGGGAAGCCGAGCGCCTTCGAGGGGCGGGTCATCCCCTCGGTCGCCTACACCGACCCGGAGGTGGCCTGGGTCGGGGTCACCGAGACCGAGGCGAAGGCCCGCGGGCTGTCCTACGGGTCGGGGACGTTCCCGTGGGCGGCGTCCGGGCGGTCGCTCTCGCTGGGCCGTTCCGAGGGCTCGACGAAGCTCCTGTTCGACACCGAGACCGACCGCATCATCGGCGCCGGGATCGTCGGGCCCTCGGCGGGTGACCTGATCACCGAGGCGGCGCTGGCGATCGAGATGGGCGCCGACGCGGCCGACATCGGGCTCACCATCCACCCGCACCCGACGCTGTCCGAGACCGTCGGGATGGCCGCCGAGGCGTTCGAGGGCACCCTGACCGATCTCTACCTGCCGAAGAAGAAGCCCGCGAGATCCTGACGGTGGACCGCGGAGTGGGCGGCATCCCCGAGCCCCTCGTCGTCACCACGGACCGCTGCCGCGCCATCGAGCGGGAATCTGCGTGAGCGACCCCTGAGCGACCGGCGCTCTCCGAGCCAGGGCGGCCTCCGGCGATCGAGGCGCGGTCCCGTCGCTAGCGCGGCGCGAAGCCGACCGGTCGGCCCGTGTCTCGTCGCAGCGCGTAGCCGGTGGCGTCCGCGCGGTTCCGGGCGCCGATCTTGCCGTAGATGTTGGCGACGTGGCGCTCCACCGTGTGCACGCTGAGTCCGAGCGCGCGGGCGATCTCCTTGTTGCTCGCGCCGCCGGCCAGGTGCTCGAGCACCAGGGCCTCGCGCGTCGTGAGCCCCGCCTCCGACGTTTCCCCGCATGTCGCGCGGCCGGCGGTCGGCCGCTGTGGAGCTCGGCCGGTACCGCCCTGCGTGGCGGCCACGGTGGCCGTGACGAACGGGATCGCCTGCCAGGCCTCGTGACGGCCGAGCGCGGAACGGAAGTACGCCGTGGCCCGATCGTGCTGACCCTGGGCCGCGGCTGTCAGGCCGAGGTAGTGGTCCACGGCGCCCCACCAGGCGACCACCCCGAGGAAGGCGATCCGACCGCTGTGGGGAGCGAGGACGTCGTGCAGCGTCGCGCAGTGCTCGGGGTGGCCGAGGCGGGCGGCCGTCTCGGCCAGCAGCGCGACGCTGGCCGTCCACAGGGAGTCCCGGGGCACCGCGGCACAGCGCTGTGCCACGAGGTCGTCGAGCAGGGCGAGTGCCTCGCCGGTCCGTCCGACGTCGGCCAGGAGGAGGGCGAGGTGGCACCGGAAGGTCACCAGCACCGGCCAGCGTGCGGCCTGGTCGCGCAGCGACTGCTCGGCCTCGGCGACGCGACCGGTCTGCCGCAGGAGCAGGAATCGCTGCCCGGTGGCGTAGAGCGAGGCGGGTTGGACACCCAGACGGAGCCCCTCCACCTCTGCGTCGTCGATCTGGTGCAGCGCTTCGTCCAGGCGCCCGCTCATCGTTGCTCGCACGGCGCGGAAGAGGTCCAGGTACCACCGCGCCAAGGGACGCCCGCTGCGCCGGGCGAGGACGGCGAGGCCGTCGATCTCGGCGTCCGCGCGGGCGAGGTCGTTCTGGAGGCAGTCGGGGACGAGGACCCGACGGGCCCGGAGCTCGAGGTCCTCGTCCTCGAGGTTCTGGGCAAGGTCGAGGAGCTCGTGTCCCAGGGCGAGGCGTTCGTCGAGGTCGTCGGGACCGCGCAGGACGAACTGGCGGGCGGCGAGGGCACCGGCGAGACACCGCGGCTCGACGAGGGATCGAGCGTCCCGCACGGTCTCGCGCGCCAGCGTCCGGGACCGGTCGAGGCCTGCGCCCCAGTACAGCTCGCTGGCCAGCCGGGCCCGCAGGTCGACCGCGAGCGCGGTCGGCGCAGCGTCGGGTATCCGGGCGAGCGTCCGTTCCAGCATGCGCACCAGGCCGGCGTCGACGGTGCCGGCCGACACGACGAGCTCGCCGAACGCGAGGGCCGCCGCCCCCATCTCGTCGATCGAGCCGGCCCGGGCCGCCAGCTCCCAGGCCTCCTCGCAGGAACGTCGAGCCTCCTCGAGCCGACCCGCTCGTCCGGCAGCACGACCGAGCTTGACCAGGAGCCCGGACCGGCCGGGCTCGGCGGGGTCGGACATCGACAGCGCCGTGCGGTACCAGTCCGCGGCGGTGGCGTCGGCCGACGTCGTCGCGGCCTGGTCCGCCGCGCGCTCGGCCAGCCGCCGGGCGCGGCAGCGCGTCCCGGCTGAGTGCGCGGCCTGCCGTGCGTGGTGGGCGATCGCGACGGCGTAGCCCGGATCGCCGGCGTGGGGTTCCAGGGCGTCGAGCGCACGGCCGTGCAGGATCAGGCGCTGCACGGCGTTGATCCGCTGGTAGAGCGCTTCCTGCACCAGCACGTGCTCGAATCGGTAGAGACCGGTCTGCGCGGCCGGCCCGCTGATCAGTCCGCTGCTCACCGCCCGGCCGAGTGCCGCAGCCACCTCGTCGGCCGAGGTGCCCCGGACGCTGCCGAGCACCTCGGGGTCCACGTCCCGACCCAG
>JAWWPH010000512.1:0-4385 GCA_033850875.1 Nocardioidaceae bacterium
GCCCGCTCGGGCCGCATTTTGCGCCCGCTCGAGCCGACTTTTGCGCCCGCTCGAGCCGTGGGTCAGGCGGGGATGTCCACGAGCTGCAGCGCGCCGACCGAGTACCGCGCCAAGATGACCCGCGCAAGCTCGGGGTGGGCGCCGAGCGGCTCCGAGACCGCGACCGCGCCTGCTTCGAGGGCCAGCTCCGATGCCCGGTCGGGCAGCGTTCCCGACGCGATGAAGAAGGATCCGACCGCTACGTGGCGCCGGCCCTGTCGCCGCCACTCACGGACGGCCTCTCCCGTGGACGGCGGGGCGGCCGAGGCGAACGCCACGCTGGTCGGCAGCCTGTGCCGGCTCCCCCAGACGCGGGCCAGCCGGGCGACCATCGCGTTGGCGCGGGAATCGGACGAGCCCGCCGCAGCGAGCACGAGCGCGTCGAGCTCCCGTACCCGGGCGGTGCGGAGAGCCTCGCGAAGCCGTTCGTCGAGGATCGCGAGCAGCGCAGCGTCGCACCCCACGACATCCGCGACCCGGACGCCCACGTCGGGGTGACGCGAGGAGGCGTGGGCCACGACCTCCGGGACGTCGACACGTGCGTGGTAGGCGGAGCTCAGCAACAGCGGCACCACGACGACCTCGGTGAAGCCCTTGGCCACGACGCGGTCGAAGACCGTGTCGAGATCCGGACCCACATGGTCGAGGAAGGCCGGCTCGATCCTGAGATCCGGGCGGAGTGTGCGGGTACCGGCCACGATCTGACGGACACTTCGGGCCGAGCGCGGGTCGCGGCTGCCGTGTGCGACGACGACCAGGGCGGGCGCGCTCACGAGTGGATCCCGCATTCGGTCTTGCCGCTGCCGGCCCACCGGCCGCTGCGGGGGTCGTCCCCGGGAGCCACCCGGCGCGTGCAGGGCCAGCACCCGATCGACGGGTAGCCGTCGTACTGCAAGGGGTTCACCAAGACGTTGTGCTTGGCGACATAGGCGTCGACGTCGGCCTGGGTCCAGCGCGCCAGCGGGGAGACCTTCACCTTCTGCTTCTTCTCGTCCCAGCCCACGACCGGGGTGACGACCCGGCTGCGCGTCTCGTCACGTCGCAGCCCGGTCGCCCATGCGTCGTACGCGACGAGGGCGTCGTTCAGCGGCTCGACCTTGCGCAGCGAGCAGCACAGGTCGGGGTTGCGGGACCACAGGTCCGGTCCGTACCGCTCGTCCTGCTGGCGCACCGAGATCGTCGGAGACAAGGTGACCAGGTTGACCGGCAGGGTCGCGGCCACTGCGTCGCGTGTCCCCAGCGTCTCGGCGAAGTGGTACCCCGTGTCGAGGAACAGGACGTCGACTCCGGGTGCCACCTTCGACGCCAGGTGTGGAAGCACCGAGTCGCCCATCGAGGAGGTGACGCAGAACCGCCGGCCGAACGTCTCGACGGCCCATTCGAGGATTGCCTCCGCGGGTGCGAGCTCAAGTTCCGAGCCGGCGATCAAAGCTGTTTCGCGCAACTGGTCAAGGCTGATGACGGTCATTGTAATCCTCCGGATGGCAAGATTTGGGCGTTACCCCGTTGTGTCGCCGCCGCGGGGTTGAGCAGGCCGATGAAGCCGACAGTGAAGGCACGCAGGCACTCCCGGCACTCCCATGCGCCGTGCCGGTCCCCGTGTGGGTGCAGATTCTCGCCCGCGCAGTAGGGACAGTGCAGCGGCACCGAGTGGGAACTCATCGCAAAGCCTCCTCATCGGCCCGGGCTGCCCAGGCAGCAAACCGCTCGCCCTCGTGGCGTCCCTCGAGGAAGCGGCGCACGACCGACTCGACGTAGTCGGTGAGTCCGGACGAGGTGACCTTGTGCCCGCGGAGCTTGCGGCCGAAACCGGCTTCGAGACCGAGCCCACCGCCGAGGTGGACCTGGAAGCCCTCGACCGAGTTCCCGTCGTCGTCGAGCACCAGCTGGCCCTTGAGCCCGATGTCGGCGACCTGGATGCGGGCACAGGAGTTGGGGCAGCCGTTCACGTGGATGCTGATGGGTGTGTCGAGCTCGGGTATCCGCCTCTCCAGCTCGTCGACGAGCTCGGCGGCCCTGCCCTTGGTCTCCACGATCGCCAGCTTGCAGAACTCGATGCCGGTGCACGCCATGGTGGAGCGGCGCCACTGGCTCGGTCGGGTCGACAGTCCGATGTCCTCGACGGCCTCGACGAGCGAGTCGACCTCGGCGGGCTCGATGTCGAGGATCAGCAGCTTCTGGTACGGGGTGGTGCGGATCCGTGTGGACCCGTGCGCCTCCGCGATGTCGACCAGCTTGTTCAGCGTCGTACCGGACACGCGCCCAGCGGTAGGCGAGACGCCGACGTACAGGCGGCCGTCGGCCTGCTTGTGCACGCCGACGTGGTCACCGTTTCCGAGCGGCTTGGGCGGAGCGTCGCCGTCGACGAGATGCCGGCCGAGGTACTCGTCCTCGAGGACCTGCCGGAACTTGTCGACGCCCCAGTCGGCCACCAGGAACTTCAGCCGCGCGCGCGAGCGCAGCCGTCGGTACCCGTAGTCGCGGAACAGGCTGATGACGCCGCGCCATACGTCGGCCACGTCGTCGAGCGGCACCCAGACTCCGAGGCTCTGCGCGAGCATCGGGTTGGTCGAGAGCCCACCGCCCACCCACACGTCGAAGCCGACGCCGTGGACGGGATGGGTCGTGGGGACGAAGGACAGGTCGTTGACCTCCGGCGCGACGTCGAGCAGCGGGTGCCCGGTGATCGCGGTCTTGAACTTGCGGGGGAGGTTGGAGAACGCAGGATCGCCCAGGTAGCGCGAGGTGATCTCCTCGACTGCAGGCGTGGGGTCGATCAGCTCGTCGGCCGCGATCCCCGCGAGCGGGCTCGCGATCACCACCCGGGGGGCGTCGCCGCACGCCTCCTGGCTCGACAGTCCGACTCCTTCGAGGCGGGACCAGATGTCGGGTACGTCCTCCACGCGGACCCAGTGCAGCTGGATGTTCTGCCGGTCGGTGACGTCGGCGGTGTCACGGGCGTACGTCGTCGAGATGTCAGCGATGGTGCGCAGCTGCTCGGTCGTGAGCTGGCCGCCGTCGATGCGTACGCGCAACATGAAGTACTCGTCGTCGAGCTCCGACGGGTCGAGCACGGCGGTGCGACCGCCGTCGATGCCCGGCCGGCGCTGCGTGTACAGGCCCCACCAGCGGAACCGGCTGCGGAGGTCCGAGGGGTCGATCGACGCGAACCCGCCGCGTGCGTAGATGGTCTCGATGCGCGATCGCACGTTGAGGGCGTCGTCGTCCTTCTTGGCCTGCTCGTTGGCGTTGAGGGGCTCGCGGTACCCCAGTGCCCACTGGCCCTCGCCCTTGGGGCGGCGCGCGGAGCCGGCGCCCGCGGCGGCGCGTGGTGGTCTAGCTGTGGTGGTGGACATGGCACTTCCTCGGGGGAAGGCACGCCGGACGAGGCCATCTCAGTACGGAGGTGGACGGCTGGGCCGGCGCGCCGCTGGGAGAGCTGCGGGCGAGGTCAGGCCGGCATACAGATCATGCTGCGCGTCTTGCCAAAGTCCACGTGGCGACGAACCACGAGATGGACGATGTACGCCGCAGCCGATGTCATACGTGCAATGCTCCCCGAGCGGACCCAGGAAAACAAACCTTCATACCAGACTCTAAGATGACGTCTCAATATACGGACCGGTGAGCGGGGTGGAGAGAAGGAATGGCGCCCTTCGCTTCACGCAGACGTCACGATTGCGGACGTTGCTCCAGCGCAAACGGCTTCGGCGCCATCGCGCCGCCGTGCCATCGGATGCCCACGTCCGCTCTGCCTGTTAGAGGGTGAGGCCGGGGTACAGCGGGTGGGCGTCGAGCATCTCGGCGGACGCGGCCCTGGTCTTGTCCGCGACTCCGTCGGCGAGGACGTACCCGGCCTTCGACGAGCTCCCGTCGCGGGCGGTCTTCGCCTCCGTGCTGCGCAGCACCTCGACGATGAGCTCGGCGACCCGGTCGAACTCGTCCGCCCCGAACCCGCGCGTGGTGAGGGCGGGGGTTCCGAGCCGGATACCGCTGGTGTACCAGGCCCCGTTGGGATCGGAGGGGATCGAGTTGCGATTGGTGACGATGCCCGCGTCGAGCAGTGCCGACTCGGCCTGCCGCCCGGTCAGACCGAACCGGGTGACGTCGAGCAGCACGATGTGGTTGTCGGTCCCTCCGGTCACGAGCCGTGCGTCGCGCTTCAAGAAGCCCTCGGCGAGAGTCTTGGCGTTGTCGGCGATGCCCTGGGCGTATGTCGCGAACTCCGGCCGCCGGGCCTCCGCCAACGCGACGGCCTTGGCGGCCATGATGTGCGACAGCGGCCCGCCGAGCACCATCGGGCAGCCGCGGTCGACCGCGTCGGAGTACTCGGCGTTGGTCAGGAC